>DNMS01000053.1:3421-5865 GCA_003488105.1 Rhodospirillaceae bacterium | reverse complement strand
GCCAAGCCGATGTCGTGGGTATAAGCGTGCAGGGCAGTACGTGCCTCTTCCGAGGCCTTACCCAGGATCGCCCCCGCTTCGGCCGAGACGGCGATCAGGTCGCCGGTCTTCATACGCTGCAGGCGGGTAATCTGGGCCACATCCAATTTGTTGTTCTCGGCCCACAGATCCATCATCTGACCGCCGACCATGCCATGATCACCGGCCGCCTTGGCCAGGGCCAGCACCAGATCGGCGCGCACCCGGGCATCGGAATGGGTTTCAGGTGCGGCCAGCACCTCGAACGCCTTGGTCAGCAGGGCGTCGCCGGCCAGAATCGCCGTCGCCTCGTCGAACTTGATATGGCAGGTCGGCTGGCCTCGGCGCAGGTCGTCGTCGTCCATGGCCGGCAGATCGTCATGGACCAGGGAATAGCAATGGACCATTTCGACCGCCGCCGCCACGCGCAAGGCCGAGGTCGTATCGACAGCAAACAGTGCAGCACTCTGCGTCACCAGGAACGGGCGAACCCGCTTGCCGCCGGCCAGGGAGGCATAGCGCATGGCTTCGACCACGCGCGCCTCAGGCGTGTCCGTCAGCGGCATCAAGGCATCAAGCATGTCCGTCACTTGCTTGGCGTTATCGCCCAGTGCGGCCTGAAACTCCGAATTGGAATCTTTCATTTACTTCTTTTTCCGGGACTATTCTTGGTCGGCGGGTTCGGTCGTCAGGGTGCCGCCGCTACCGACGACGATCTTATCGACACGCAGTTGCGCTTCCTTGAGCTTGGCCTCGCAATGGGTCTTCAACGCGACGCCCCGCGAATAGGAATCGATGGCCTGGTCCAAGGACCCGGCCCCCTGCTCCAGCCCACGCACGATGTCTTCAAGCTCGCTCATCGCGTCCTCGAAACTCAACGCGCGGACATCCGCCGGAATCTCCGTCTGGGCGTCGGTGTCTGGGGTTTTCTGCTTGGCCATGGAATACCTTATCGACAAGGCGCGGGAGTGTAGGCCCCCGCCCCCCATACCGCAAGTGCGAAGCCCCGGCGGCGGCGGAATTCAGGGGTTTACTGCGTCATCAGGGCGCGCACATGCCCCGCACTGCTTTCCGCCAGG
This sequence comes from Rhodospirillaceae bacterium, assembly GCA_003488105.1. The sequence continues at coordinate 4,768 of DNMS01000053.1, read as the reverse complement.
GCGTTCAGGTCATACCCTCCTTCAAGACAGGACACCACCCGATTGTCGCAACAATCGCGGGCGACCCGCAAAAGCTCGACCGTGACCCAGACAAAATCCTCGGTCGTCAGCATGAGCGATGCCAGCGGGTCCCGCGCATGGGCATCGAATCCGGCGGAAATGATCAGAAGATCGGGGTTGAACTGGCGCAGCGCCGGCAGGATCCGGTCGCGATACCCCCTGCGGAAGGCATCCGTGCCGTCGCCCGGGTTAAGCGGCAGATTGCAGATGTTGTCCGCCACGCCCGTATCCTGCAGCTTGCCCGTGCCCGGATAGGCGGGCCATTGATGGGACGACGCGTAGAACAGGTTGGGGTCGCTCTGAAACGAATGCTGTGTGCCGTTGCCGTGGTGAACGTCGAAATCCACCACCGCGACCTTCTCAATGCCCGCGGCACGCTGGGCATGACGGGCGGCGATGGCGACCGTGTTGAACAGGCAGAACCCCATGGCCTGCGACGATTCCGCATGATGGCCCGGCGGACGCACCGCGCAAAAGGCGTTGCGCGCAGCGCCGCTGAGGACGGCGTCAACCGCTGAACAAGCGCCACCGGCGGCGCGCAGCGCGGCCTCGGCCGATTTCGGCGACATGCTGGTATCCGGGTCCAGATAGACGCGCCCTTCCGTCGGCACATTGTCCATCACCGTTTCCACGTAGTCGTGACCATGGGTGTTCTCGACCACATCCAGGTCGATCATCGGCGCTTCAAGACGCAGCAGGTCGGCAAAAGGTTCCGTCTCCAGGGCCTGCATGACCGCGCGCAGGCGCTCCGGACATTCCGGATGGCCACGCCCCGGGTCATGCTCCACGCAGGCCTGATGGAAATAAAGGTGCGTCGTCATCGGCGTCGTTCCTTTCTCCCGGCGCTTCCCTCGGCACGGGTTCGCGTCACTGTTTCGCCCCGCCTGTCGTCAGAACCCGGAGATAGTCCACGAGATTGGCAAGCTGTTCCTTGTCCGGCACCTGCTGCACGGGCATCTTGGTGCCCGGCAAAAATTTGTCAGGCCCCTGATAGAACAGATCAAATAGGGTTTTTTCGTTCCAAGTAAAGGACTTGTTTCTGAGCGCGCCGGAATAGTTGTAACCCTCGACCGCGCCGACCGGGCGGCCCCACAACCCTTCGAAATGCGGGCCCGAACGGGACGCCGCCTGGGCGTTCAGGGCGTGGCAATTAGCGCATTTGGTGAACAGCCGGGCCCCGGGATGTTCACTCGACAACCAGGGTTGCTTGCCGGTCTTGTCGCTGGCCCGAAGACCGATGCGGTCCCCCGTTTCCAAATGCCATACGGCGGTGCTTTCATCGGCGCT
>DNMS01000053.1:0-3306 GCA_003488105.1 Rhodospirillaceae bacterium | reverse complement strand
GTCACCAGAATTGCCCCCGTCGCCAGATCCCATTCCATCAGGCGCCCGTCCCGGCCCGCCGACAGGGCGCGCTGCCCATCCGGCGACACGGCGGCGGCGTAAACCTGACCGGTGCGGTCCTCACTATGGGTAAGCACGGAGATGGCCTCGCCCGTCGTCACGTCCCACAGGCGCAACGTGCGATCGATGCTGGCCGTCAACAGGCGCTTGCCCCCCGGCAACGCGTTCATTTTCGTAATGCCCTGGCGGTGACCCTCGAGAACCCCTTGCAGGCGGCCGTCGGCGATCGACCACATCCCGATCTTGCCGTCATGCCCGCCGGCGGCGACCCAGGCGCCGCCGTTGACGAAGGCAACGTCGTTGATCGGCGCGGAATGGGTGATGACGCGGACCGCCTCGCCCGTCGCCATGCTCCAGATGCGCAAGGTCTTATCCCATGAGGCGGTGGCGACCAATTTATTGTCGGACGACACGGTCGCCGCCATGACCTTGTGGCCGTGCCCGCTCAGGCGCCGGACCAGCTTGCCCGAGGGCACGTCCCAAATAATCGCCGTCTTGTCGTCGCTGGTGGTCACGACATGCTTGCCGTCGGGGGCGAATACGGCGCCCGTCACCGGCCCTTCATGGGCGTCAAGAACCGCGACTTCCGCCTGCGTTCCGAAATCCCACAGCCGCGCCGTGAAATCGAAACTGGCCGTGACGACCCAATGGCCGTCCGGTGACACGTCGACCGCCCGCACCATGCCGCCGTGGCCGATCAGGTCGGCGCGCGCACCGTCGGGTACTGCCGCGGCCATCAGCATCGCGAAGCAGGCCACCAAAAGCCGACAAACGCGGGGCAATCGGACAGTCGGCCCATGGATGGGAAGGAGGGCGCGCGGGGCGGTCAGCATTGGCATGCAAATATATTGGAAGAAGCCCCGCCCCTTGCCAACCGCCTTTTCGCCATGCGCAAATAGGCCGCCTTGACGGAAAATTACGTGCATATTTGCTTGCAATACTGATTGCGGGGGGCGAGCCCCCTCCCTAAACTGGCGCCCGCCGCAGGCCCGGGCCCGAATTCGGGCCCGAACCAGAGGAACGCCCCTTGATGTCCGTAGCCCGGCCCACCGTCTTCGCCCTATCGACAATCGCCGCCGCCCTGATCTCCCTGACGGCGGTCCAGGCGCAGGCGCCGCAGGCCGTACCCGTTGTTGTCGACCGTGTGATTACCGAGGCTTCGCATCAAAACGTGCCGGTGATCGGCCGCTTCATCGCCCGCCAGGCCGGCTCCGTCGCGGCGCGAATCAGTGGCCCTGTCGCCGAATTCAAGGTCGATGTCGGCGATCGGGTCGCCAAGGGCGAGGTCCTGGCCGTGCTGGTCAAGGACAGCCTGAAGTGGGAACAGGAATTGAAGGCGGCCGAATTAAACCGCTACCAGGCTGCCCTGGAAACAGCCCGGGAAACCCTGAAGCTGCGCCAGCAGGAACTGTCGCGCCTGGAAGGCCTGCGCAAATCGGCTGCGTTCTCGCAGGCCCGGCTTGACGATAAACTTCAGGAAGTCGCCGTCGCCAGGGCAGAGATCGCCGTCGCCGGCGCGCAGATGGCTAGCGCCAAGGCAAACCTAAGATTGGCCGAGATCGCCCTGTCCTACGCCGATGTCGTTGCCCCTTACGGCGGCGTCGTGTCCCGCCGCCACACGGAAACCGGCGCCTTCGTCAACTTGGGCGATCCTCTGATCACCCTGATCAACGACACGGATCTGGAGATTGAGGCCGACGTGCCGTCGCGCAATGTGGGCGGTCTGGTTCCCGGCGTCGGCGTCAGCGCCACGGTGTCCGCCGCCACGACGATCCGGGCCAGCGTGCGCGCCGTCGTGCCCGATGAAAACCCTCAGACCCGCACGCGCACGGTACGCTTCCGCCTTGATGCGCCGGCCGACGGGATCGGCATCGCCGCGAACCAGAGCGTGACGCTCAGCATTCCCGCCGCGCGCGCCGCCTCGGTCGTCACCGTGCACAAGGACGCGATCCTCAACCGCCTGGGCAAGACCGTCGTGTTCCTGCACGAAGGGGGCAAAGCCCTGGTCCGCCCGGTGCGCCTGGGCATGGCCATGGGCAGCCGTTTGATCGTCGAGGGCGGCCTCGCCGCGGGCGACCTGGTGGTTGTGCGCGGCAACGAACGTTTGCGCCCCGGCCAGGACATCTCGTTCACCCCGCCGCCGAACAGCGGCGAGGCAGCCCCCGCCGCCGATGCGGCCCCGGCGCCCAAACCGAAGACCTGAGGCCCGGAGACGCCCCCCCCCATGGACCTGATCCGGTTATCCATCCAGCGACCCATCGCCGTCATGGCGGCGGTACTGATGCTGATCCTGTTCGGCGTGGTGGCGCTTTATTCGATCCCGATCCAGTTGACGCCGGACATCCGCAAACCGGTCATCAGCGTCGAGACGGTCTGGCCCAGCGCCGCCCCGGCCGAGGTTGAGCGCGAAATCATCGTCAAACAGGAAGAGGTCCTGAAGGGCATCGAAGGGCTGGAGGAAATCCGTTCCGAATCCCAGGACGGGCGCGGACGAATCAATCTGGAATTCGCCATCGGCACCAATATGGACAAGGCCTTGTTGCTGGCCTCCAACCGGCTTGACCGGGTCAACGGCTATCCCGAGGAAGCGGACGAGCCGTCGATCCAGACCGCCAGCGCCGAGGACAACCCCATCGCCTGGTTCGTGATTATCCGCAAGCCGGGCAACAACGAGGAAATTCACCGGTTCGGCGATTTCGCCGAGGAGGTGATCCAGGACCGCATCGAACGCGTGGCCGGCGTGGCGCGGGTCAATCTATACGGCGCCGCGCGCAAGGAAATGACGATCTTCGTCGAACCGGACCGCATGGCGCGCTACGGCCTGACCGTCACCGACGTGGTCGACAAGCTGCGCGCCGCCAATTCGTCGGTGTCGGCGGGCGATGTGGACGAAGGCAAGCGCCGCTACGTGGTGCGCACCGAAGGCGAGTTCCAGCGCCTGGAAGACGTATCCGGCGTGATCCTGCGCTCGGACCGCGACGCCGCCACCGGCCGTTTCGCCCGCGTCACCGTGGGCGATATCGCGACCGTCGCCTGGGACACCTCAAAGCCGACCGAACGCATCCGCTTCAACGGCCAGCCGGCCATGGCCTTCAACGCCGTGCGCGAAGGCGGCGCCAATGTGATCGAGGTCATGCAAGGCATCCGCGAGGCGGTGAAGGAGCTGAACGAATACGCCCTGCCGTCGCAGGCCCTGGAACTGCGACAGGTCTACGACGAAACCATCTACATCAATTCGTCCATCGA
>DNMS01000223.1:2430-2593 GCA_003488105.1 Rhodospirillaceae bacterium | reverse complement strand
GCGGATATGACAAGCCCTTGCCGCCAGGCTTGGGGAAGGCTAAGCATCCCCCATGCGACAGGCGCAGCATGAACTGGACGTGGCCACCGACGGCCCGGGCCTTTACGAGATTACCCGCGACGTCGCGGCCTGGGCCGCTGGCCAGGGAATGACGACGGGGCTG
>DNMS01000223.1:0-2185 GCA_003488105.1 Rhodospirillaceae bacterium | reverse complement strand
CGCTCGTCATTCAGGAAAACGCCGACCCGGACGTGTGCCGCGACCTTCAGACCTTTTTCGAACGCTTGGTAAAGGAAGACCCGTCTCTCTACCGCCACACCGCAGAAGGCCCCGACGACATGCCCGCCCATATCCGCAGCGCCCTGACCAACGTGCAACTGTCCGTGCCCGTGACCGGGGGCCAGGTGATGCTCGGCACATGGCAGGGCATTTATCTGTTCGAACACCGCCGCCGGGTGTTGATGCATCTCGCGGGCGAATAGGATCAGCACATGGAAAACGGTTGGAAACTCGTCGTCATTCTGGTGCTCGCCGCCGTGGCCGGCGTCCTGCTGCGCCGTCGGTTCCTGACCGGCGACGCCCCCCTGCGTCATTGGTTCGACACCCGCGTGGCGCCGCTGGGCGGCAAACTGTTCACGGCGTTCTGCTTTCTTACACTGGCGGCTTGGATCGCGCTGTGGGCCGTCGCCAGCCCGGAAGAACGTGCCCGCCTGCCCGGTGAATTCCAGAAGGTTCTGAGATCCATGGAATGGGGACAGAAGGACAAGCCCGGCGCCGCAGTCCCAGAGACCGTGACACCGCCCCCAGCCCCCCCGGTTCACGGCCCGGGGCCGGAGACGCCGAAGTGAAAAAGCAGAAGCGGCGGGCCAATCCGGGGGCATCGAAAAAGCGCAAGCGCGCGTCCCCGCCCGCGCCCGCGGCGAAACCCCGCCCACAGCCGCAACCGGCCCCGGCCGCGCCGGGACTTGCCGGCTTCGCCCCGCCGGCCATTGATGCCTTGCTCGACACGGGCCGCGGGGCGCTGGCCCAAGGCGACTGGCGGGCGGCATTGGTCGCCGGGCGCGACGCCTTGATGGCCGCACCGGACGACGCGGACGCCCTCAACATCACCGGCGTCGCCGCCTTTCACCTGGGGGACCGGGCCGAGGCCTTGACCCTGTTCGACACGGCCCTGGCCTTTCATCCCGGCCACGGCGAGGCGTTGATGAATCGGGGCAACGTACTGTCCGACATGGGCCAATGGGATGCCGCAGAGGCTGCCTACCGTGCTGTCCTGAGGACCGACCCAAACCACGCGGGCGCGCGCTTCAACCTGGGCGTCCTGCTGGAGGTGTCGGGCAAGTTCACAGAGGCCGAAGCCGCCTTCCGCCGCATCCTGGCCCGTCAACCCGATCACGCCGAGGCGCTGTTCCACCTGGGCAATATCCTGAAGGCCCTGAACCGCCTGCCCGATGCCCTTGCCCAGTATGACGCGGCCCTCAAGGCCCAGCCGGGCCATGCCGGCGCGGCGACCAACCGGGGTGCCGTGCTGCAGGAAACGGGCAAGCCGTTGGAGGCCCGCGCCGCCTATGCCCAGGCCCTGGCGGCGGAACCGAACAACCTCGATGCGCGCTACAACCTGGGCACCCTGTTGCAGGAGACCGGCCATGCCGAGGACGCGATCGCCGAATACGAGGCCGTCCTGACCCTTGAGCCCGGCCATGCGGGGGCCCAGGTCAACATCGCCTATGCGCTGCGCGAACTGGGGCGACTGGAGGATGCCCTCGAAGCCTCGCGAAAAGCCATCGCCCTCGCCCCCGATTACGATAAGGCCCGGGTCAACCTGGGCGATCTTTTGCTGGAGATGCGCCGCCCCGAGGATGCCGTCACTGAGACGGCGGCTTTTCTCGCCGGCCATCCGGGCAATACCTCGGCCCTGGCGTTCCAGGCCATCGCCCTGAACGAAGCCGGTGACCGGGCCGGAGCGGCACGGCTGTTGGATTTTGAAAGATTGCTGAAGCCGATTGAGATTTCGCCGCCCGAGGGCTTTGCCAGCGTCGCCGATTTCAACGCCGCCTTGGCCCGCCATCTGTGCGCCCATCCGTCCCTCGCCTATGCGCCCGCCAGTCACGCCACGCGCCGGGGGCGCCATTCAGGGGAACTGACGATCGGCGACAAGGGCCCCGTGGCCGGGCTGGAACAGACCATTGTGGCGGCGGTTGAGGGCTATCGCCGGGCCCTGCCGCCGGAACCCGATCATCCGTTCCTGGCGCAGCGGCCGGACAAGCTGACGCTGTCGATCTGGGGCGTGGTCATGGAGGACCGGGGCCATCAGATTGCCCATATCCATCCGGCGGCCTGGCTGTCGGGCGTGTATTATCCGGAAATTCCCGATGTCGTGCGGGACGACGATCCGGATCATCAG
>DNMS01000055.1:8887-16968 GCA_003488105.1 Rhodospirillaceae bacterium | reverse complement strand
TCGCGCCAACGCTATTGGGGCTGCCCGATCCCGATCATCCATTGCGGCGACTGCGGTACCGTTCCGGTTCCGGAACGGGATCTGCCGGTCGAGCTGCCCGCCGATGTCGACTTCACGGGAACCGGCAATCCCCTGGCCCGCCACCCCACGTGGAAGCAGGTCGCCTGCCCGACCTGCGGCAAGCCGGCCGAGCGCGAAACCGATACCTTCGACACCTTCTTCGAATCATCCTGGTACTTCGCCCGGTTCTGCAACCCAACCTCGGACGCCCCCCTCGACCGCGCCGCCGTCGATTACTGGCTGCCCGTGGATCAGTACATCGGCGGGATCGAGCATGCGGTCCTCCACCTACTGTACAGCCGCTTCTTCACGCGGGCTTTGAAGAAATGTGGATATCTGTCTGTGGAGGAACCCTTCGCCGGGCTGCTGACCCAGGGCATGGTATGCCACCAGACCTTCAAGGACGCGGCCGGCAAATGGCTGCTGCCGTCTCAGGTGGTGTTCGACGGCGACGCCGCCAAACATGCCGAAACGGGCCAGCCGGTGACCCTCGGGCGGTCCGAGAAGATGAGCAAGTCCAAGAAGAACGTGGTCGACCCCGAAGCCATCATCGGCGCCTACGGGGCCGACACGGCGCGGCTGTTCATGCTGTCCGACAGCCCGCCCGACCGCGATCTGGAATGGACCGACGCCGGCGTCGACGGCGCCTGGCGCTACCTCAACCGGCTGTGGCGCCTGGTCACGGAAAACCCCGCCCCTCTTGCCGCCGCCGATGCCGCCCGGCCCGACACAATGGGACCGGCCGCGGAAGAAGTTCTGAAGGCTGCGCATAAGACCATCGACGGCGTTTCCGGAGACCTGGAAAAATTCCACTTCAACAAGGCCGTCGCCCGCATTCGCGAACTGACCAACGCGGTCGAAGGCCTGAAGGACACGGCACCGGACGCGGATTGGGTGCGCCGCTTCGCGCTGGAGACCTTGAGCCTTCTCATCGCCCCCATGACGCCCCATCTCGCCGAGGCCCTGTGGCTTAAGCTGGGCCGCGGGGAAACGCTGGTCGCCGATACGCCCTGGCCCGAGGCCGACCCCGCCTATCTGGTCGACGATCTGGTGACCGTCGCGGTCCAGGTCAATGGCAAGCTGCGCGGCACCGTTGAATTGCCCAAGGATTGCCCCCAGGATACAGCGAAGGATGCGGCCCTGGCCCTGGATAAGGTACAATCCGTGCTGGAAGGTAAACCGCCCCGGAAAGTCATCGTCGTACCGAACAGGATCGTCAATGTGGTCGCGTAGAAATATCCTTGCCGGAATCGCCGGCGCGTTGGCGACGGGCGGCCTCGGCGGCTGCGGCTTCCGCCCGCTCTACGGCCGATCGGGGGCCGGGGCCGACCTTAGCGACACCTTGTCTCAGGTCGAGATCCGCCCGGTCCAGAGCAGCAACACATCGAACGAATACAGCCTCGCTCGCGTCGGCCAGCAACTGCACAACGCGCTGCTGGACGGACTGTCCCCCCGGGGGCCGCGCGGCGAACAAATCTATCGCCTGGACGTTACGTTGAGTGAAAGCATTTCCTCGCTGGCCGTGCAGAAAAGCGCCGACGCCACCCGCGCCGACCTGTCCCTAATCAGTTCCTTCACCCTGCAGGATCAGCGCACCGGGCGTCACCTTTACTCGGGTAACAGCCGGGCCATTTCCAGCTTCAACATCCTCAATTCAGAATTCGCCACACTGATGGCCGAAAAGGGCGCCCGTGACCGGGCCGTCCGCCAGTTGGGCGATGACATCCGGCTCAAGATCGCGATCTTCCTGAAAACCAACCCCGACAAGCCGTGATCCCGGCCCCGGCACGACCCCGGACACCCAAGGTCTCGTCATGAAACTCTCCGGCCGCCAGATCGACAGCTTCCTCGACGATCCCGGGAACACGGTCGCAGCGGTGTTGATCTATGGTCCCGACCAAGGTCTGGTGCGCGAACGCGCCGACCACATCATGCGCACCGTCGCTGGATCGACGGACGATCCCTTTCGCACTGCCTCCATCACCGAACAGGACGTCGCCGATGACGCCGAGCGGCTGGCCGCCGAACGATCCGCCATGGCCTTCGGCGGCGGCCGGCGCGCGGTCCGCGCCGATGGTGGTGACCGGCTGGCGCCGGCGGTCGAGCGCGCCCTCGCGGCCGAAGGCGATGGGCTGGTGATCATCGTCGCCGGCGACCTGACTCCTCGCGCGAAGCTGCGCAAAATCTGCGAGACGGCGCCCAATGCCGCCGCCATCCCCTGCTACGCCGATGACGCCCGCGCCATGGAACAGGTCATCCGCGACACCCTGTCTGCCGCCGGCCTGACCATCGGGCGGGAGGCCCAGGCCCATCTTGCCGCCAACCTGGGCAACGATCGGCTGATTTCCCGGCGAGAGTTGGAAAAGCTGGTGCTCTACATGCAAGGCGCCGGACCGGAAGTAACCCTGGCCGACGTCCAGGCCTGCGTCGGCGACAATGCCGGGCGCGGCACCGAAGCCGTGACACGGGCCTTGGCCGGCGGCGACGTGGCAGGCCTGCTCAGCGCCTATGCCAGCGCCCGCGACCTGGGGGAGACCGCCGTCGGCATGCTACGCGCGGCGCAACGGATGTTTCAGCGCCTGCACCTGGCGGCCGGGGATGTCGCCCGTGGCAGCCGTCCCGAACAGGCCGTCGACAATCTGCGGCCGCCCGTCTTCTTCAAAGAAAAGCCGTTGTTTATCAATGCATTAAGGTCCTGGACACCCGGCCGTCTGGGCACCGCCTTGGACGTCTTGACCGAGGCCGAGCGGGCCTGCAAAAGCGGCCTGGGGCCCGACGAGGTGATCTGCGAGCGTGCCTTTATCCGCCTGGCCCGTCTCACCCGCTAGGCCCGAACCCCTGAGCGAATCGCCGGGTTCATCCCTACCTGATATTTAGCTTCATCAGGCTGACCCAAAATCGGGCCTCAGCCTGCGCCCTACTCGCCTGCGGCTTGGCCGCTTAGGCGCTGCAACAGACCGTCGAGCTGGTCGAGGGATTTGTAATAGAGCGTGACCGAACCCTCCCGACCCTTGGCCGCGATGGCCACGCGCAGGCCGAGCAGATCGGACAAATCCGTTTCCAGGGCCCGGGTGTCCGCATCTTTTTCCTTGGGTCCACGCCGCGCACCACTGCTTTTTACCGTCGCCGCCCGCTGCACAAGCTGTTCCGTCTGGCGCACGCTGAGACCCTGCTCAACGACCTGGCGGGCCAAAGCCTCGGGTGCTGTCGCCGACAGCAGGGCGCGGGCATGTCCGGCGCTCAGTTCGCCTTTGTCGACCATGGCCTTGACCGCATCGGGCAGACCCAGCAAACGCAGCATGTTCGCGACATGAGAGCGGCTTTTGCCGACGGCCTTGGCGAGGGCCTCCTGGGTATGGCCGAATTCATCCATCAGGCGCTGCAGGCCGACGGCCTCTTCCAAGGGCGACAGATCCTCGCGCTGCAGGTTTTCGACCAACGCAACTTCAAGCGTTTCCTTGTTCGACAGCACCTTGACCAGCACCGGCACCTCGTGCAGTTGCGCCAATTGCGCGGCCCGCCAACGTCGCTCGCCGGCGATGATCTCGTAATCGCCGGGGCGGTCGGGATGTTCGCGCACCAGGATCGGCTGCAATACGCCCAGTTCACGGATCGACTGGGCCAGGTCCTGCAATTCCGCCTCGCCCATGATGCGGCGCGGCTGATAGCGGCCGGGATGGAGCTTTTCGATGGCGGTCTGACGCGCCCCGCCGGCCTGCGCCGGTGATGTATCCTCACCCAGAAGGGCCGACAGGCCGCGCCCCAGGTTTCTGCGTTTTTCCGCCATCATGATGCCCCCATCGGCTGACCGCCGCCCTGGCGTGCCAGGGCCTGGCGATGTTGCGTCTGGCGTTCGCGGCTGATGACCTCGCTGGCCAGGTTGAGATAGGCCCGCGACCCAGCACAGGCAGTGTCGTAGATCAGCACCGGGCGGCCGTGAGACGGCGCCTCGGAAATCCGCACATTACGAGGGATGACGGTCTCATAGACCTTGTCGCCGAAGTGGTCGCGGACATCCGTTTCGACCATGCCCGACAGGTTGTTGCGCTGATCGAACATGGTCAGGACGATGCCCTGAATTTCCAGGGCCGGGTTGAAGGCGGCGCGTACGCGCTCGATGGTCTGCATCAACTGGCTGACGCCCTCCAACGCGAAGAACTCGCACTGCAGCGGCACCAGGACCGCCTGGGCCGCGACCAGGGAATTGACGGTCAGCAGGCCGAGCGCCGGCGGGCAGTCGATGAGCACGAAATCGTAGGCCGGGCCGGCCGCGGACATCGCCGCTTCCAGGCTCTGCTTGAGGAAATACTCACGGCCGTCCTCATCGACCAGCTCGACCTCAATCCCCGACAGATCGATGCCGGACGGCACGATCTCCAGATTGGGGATTTCCGTCGCCAGGGTCGCCGCCGCCAGAGGCTCCGCATGGATCAGCAGATGATAGGAATTCACCGTCCGCTGCGCCCGGGCGATGCCCAGACCTGTCGAGGCGTTGCCCTGGGGGTCCAGGTCGATGATCAGGACCCGGTTGCCGACGGCGGCCAAGGCCGTGCCCAGATTGATGGCGGTCGTCGTCTTGCCGACCCCGCCCTTCTGATTGGCGACGGCGATGATGCGCGGCAGGGCCGGGATATCCGGCACCGCGGGGCCGTTCAGGCCGTCGTAAAGGGGATCAGCCATGGCGTCGTTCAAGGTCCTTGATCAGGAGAATAACGCCCTCGGAATCGCTCGCGCTGGGCATTTTCGTGACGCGCATCTTCCAGGCTTTTTCCGATTCGGTCAATTCCGCATCCGTGGCTTTGCCCTTTAAAAACAAAAGTTTTCCACCGGTTTTCAACAGGTTGTTCGACATTTCCAACAATTTGGGCAAAGGGGCCAAGGCCCGCGCGGTGATGATATCGTAGCCGGCGGCCCCGGTTTCCGCCATTTCCTCGATGCGGCGGTTCTCGATCCGCGCATGGGTGCCCATCAACCGATTGGCCTCGCGCAGGAAGGCGGCCTTGCGGCTGTCGCTTTCGACCAGGTCGAGGCAGCCGCCCTCCCCCACGCCAATATCCAGAGCGGCCAGCACTAGGCCCGGCAGCCCCGCCCCCGATCCCAGGTCGCAAACCCGCAAGGATCCCGCCGGAACCAGGGCCGCCAACTGGCCGCAGTCGAGGATGTGGCGATGCCAAATATCCGCCACCGTGGCCGGGCCGATCAGGTTGATGCGGCGCTGCCATTTCACCAGGGCCGCGACATAGGTCTCCAGACGCGCCCGACGCCCGGCCCCGTCCGCGCCGCCGAGACCGAGGGCGCGGGCGACGTCCTCAGGCATCTGGGACGCGGGGTCGGGGCTCGATTGTTTCACGTGAAACAGTCTCTGTTCGGTTGGGGCCTATATGGCCGATCGGATGGCTTGGTCAGGCGCTGAGGCGGGCGTCCCGGCGCTTTACATGGGCAAGCAGGATGGTCAGGGCCGCCGGAGTCACGCCGGGCAGGCGCGCCGCCGCGCCCAGGGTCGCCGGGCGGGCCTGCTTGAGTTTTTCCCGGACCTCGTTGGACAGGCCGGACACGGCGTCGTAATCGAGCGCGCCCGGCAGGGTCAGCCCCTCGTCGCGGCGGAAAGCGCGGATGTCGGCGTCCTGGCGCATCAGGTATTGGCTGTAGCCGGCCTCGATGGTCAGCTGATCGAGAATTTCCGGACGAAGCTCGGCGATCTCCGGCCAATGGGCCGCGATGGTCTCCGCCGTGACTTCCGGATAGGACAATAGGGTCCAAGCACTGCGCCGGGCCCCGTCCTGGTTCACGGCGAACCCGGCCTTGGCCAAGGTGTTGGGGCTGGCCTCCAGGCCTTCCAGCAGACGGCGGCCCTGGGTCAGGGCCGTCTGCTTGCGGGCGAAGGCGCGCGCCCGGTCGGCGCCGATGCAACCAATGCCCATGCCGAGCGGCGTCAGGCGCTGATCCGCGTTGTCGGCCCGCAGCTTCAGACGGTATTCGGCCCGCGACGTGAACATGCGGTAGGGCTCACGGGTGCCAAGCGTCACCAGATCGTCGATCATCACGCCGATATAAGCGTCGGCGCGGTCGAGCACGAAATCCCGGACGGGCCCTGCCCCACCGCCGGCGCCGGCACGGATCGCCGCATTGATGCCGGCCATCAGGCCCTGGGCGCCCGCCTCTTCATATCCGGTGGTCCCGTTGATCTGACCGGCCAGGAACAGACCCGGCACCCGATGGGTTTCCAGGGTCGGTGTCAGCTGCCGGGGGTCGACGAAATCGTATTCGATGGCATAGCCCGGGCGGATCATCTCCGCCTTTTCCAGGCCCGGGATGGTTTTCAGCATCGCCAGCTGCACGTCCTTCGGCAGCGAGGTTGAAATGCCGTTCGGGTAGACCGTGGGGTCGTCCAGTCCCTCGGGCTCGAGGAAGATCTGATGACGTTCGCGGTCGGCAAAGCGCACGACCTTGTCCTCGATCGACGGGCAATAACGCGGGCCCTTGCTTTCGATCTGCCCGGAATACATGGGTGAACGATGGATGTTGTCACGGATCAGGGCGTGGGTCGCCGGGGTCGTTTCCGTGATGCCGCAGGCGATCTGCGGTGTGGTGATGGTCTCCGTCAGGTACGAAAAGGGTACCGGTGGCGTATCGCCCAGCTGCTCATCCAGGCCGGCCCAGTCAATGGTGCGCCCATCCAGGCGCGCCGGCGTACCGGTTTTCAGGCGGCCCAGATCAAAGCCTAAGCGCCGGAAGGTGTAGCTGAGACCGATCGCCGGCTTGTCCCCCACCCGTCCGGCGGGAATGCGGGTTTCGCCGATGTGGATCAGGCCGCGCAGAAAGGTGCCCGTGGTGATGACCACGGCAGGGGCACGGAATTCCCGGCCGTCCACCGCGCGCACCCCGGCAAGGCGGCCGTCGGCGCCGAACATCAGGTCGTCGGCCCCGGCCTCGATGATCGTCAGGTTCTCGGTTTCCGCCAGGATGTCCTGCACGGCCAGGCGGTACAGCTTGCGGTCGGCCTGGGCCCGGGGGCCCCAGACCGCCGGCCCCTTGGACCTGTTGAGCATGCGGAACTGAATGCCGCCCCGGTCGATGGCCCGCCCCATGACGCCGTCCAGGGCGTCGATCTCGCGCACCAATTGGCCCTTGGCCAGGCCGCCGATGGCCGGGTTGCAGGACATCTCGCCGATGGTCGCGGCCTTATGGGTCAGCAGCAGCGTCGCGGCCCCCTGGCGCGCCGCCGCCGCGGCCGCCTCGGTTCCGGCGTGCCCACCGCCCACCACAATGACGTCGAAAATTCGGTCCATGGACCGCCTGCCTGACCTGTTCCGAGAAATGCCCCTTCCGCCCCGCCGATGGCGCGGAAACACAGGCCGGAATGTAGGAACCCCGCTGATCCAAGTCAAATACCTTCGCGGGCCGCCTGAACGGGCCGCCGCGCCGTCTTAACGCCCCGCCCCAGAGCAGTTTCACCCGGCGGAAGGCCCTTTGCCGGCGCGGAAACAAACCCTCGGACAGCGGAATGTTTCACGTGAAACATTCTGTCTCGGTTAGGGCGCCAGGCAGGTGAGCGAGATGCCGAACAGAGGGATCGAGGGAAATAAGAACTTCAGTTAATGCATTCTGAAAACATCAAACTGATCCCAAGGTATATCTAAATGATCAATTCATACTATATGTAGGGGGTAATAAATTAGATGCCTTAAGCTGATCACTTGCCAATGCAGAAGTCAGCGAAGATCACATCGAGCAAATCCTCCACATCAACCCGCCCCGTGATCCGCCCGATCGCCCGCGCGGCGAGGCGCAGGTCCTCGGCCACCAGCTCCGGCCCGCGCGATGACCAACCGTCGAGGGCTTGGGCCAGGGCCGCCCGCGCCTCTTCCAAAGCATGGCGATGACGGGCCCGCGTCGGGCCCGGCGCCGCCCCCGCCCCGGCCAGGGCGAGACCCCGGACGGCCTCCGTCAAGCGGATGATGAAGTCCTCCACCCCCGCCCCGGTGCGGGCCGAGAGGGCGATCACGGGGCGGGTTGATGTG
>DNMS01000055.1:6075-8526 GCA_003488105.1 Rhodospirillaceae bacterium | reverse complement strand
CCCGCCGTGTCGGCGACGATAACCGGCACGCCGCCCAGGTCGAGATGCACCTCGATCACGTCCCGGGTCGTCCCTGCGGTTTCCGACACGATGGCCGCGTCCCGCCCGGCCAACAGGTTCAGCAGGGTCGATTTGCCCGCGTTGGGCCGACCGAGCAGGGCCAGATGCACCCCGGCGCGGAGCCGCTCCCCCCGACGCCCGTCATCAAGATGGGCCGCAATCTCTCCGGCTAGCACCGCCAGGGCATCCCGGGCGGCGCGGTCGATGTCTTCCGGCAGGTCCTCGTCGGCGAAATCGATGCCGGCCTCGACATGGGCGATGGCCGCGATCAGCCGCGTCCGCCAGCCCTCGTAGATCTGCCCGAGCGACCCAGCCGCCTGATCCAGGGCCTGGCGCCGCTGTTCCGAGGTTTCCGCCGCGACCAGATCGGCGATGGCTTCGGCCTGGGTCAGGTCGAGCCGGCCGTTGAGGAAGGCGCGGCGGGTGAACTCCCCCGCCTCCGCCGGGCGCAGGCCCGGGATGCGGCCGAGCGCCGCCAGCACCCCCTCGACCACCGCCGGTCCCCCGTGCAGGTGAAGTTCCACCACATCCTCGCCGGTGAAACTGCCGGGGCCGGGAAAGCGAACAACCAGGGCCTGGTCGAGGGTTTCGCCGCTGGCCGGATCGTGAAGATCGCGCAGCGATGCCTTGCGGGGCGCGGGAACATTCCTGCCCGGCGTCAGCGCCGCCAGGGCGTCTCCCGCCCCGGGACCGGACAGGCGCACGACCGCGACGCCCGCCCGGGCGCCGCCGCTTGCCAATGCAAAAATGGTATGGTCGCTCACCGGCCCCCCTCGGCTGCTCGGCCGGGGCCCCCTACTTGGCTTTTTCCGGATCGTCCCCGGGGCGCAGCATCAAATCAGGCACCCGGCCGCCGTCCCGCACATGGGCCTCCAGCACCCGGTCCACGTCTTCCCGCGTTTCGCAGCGGTACCACACGCCCTCGGGATAGATGACCAGGGTCGGGCCCAGTTCGCAGCGGTCGAGACAGCCCGCCGAATTGACCCGCACCCCCTTGATGCCAAGTTCCTTGGCCCGCGCTTTCATGTAGTCACGCAGCTTCACCGATCCCTTGGCGGCGCAGCTTCCCCGGGGGTGGCCTTCTGGGCGTTCGTTGGTGCAGAAAAAAACATGCCGGTCATAGAACAGGGCCGGGTCCCCCGCTTGGTCGTGTTGGGCGTCGCTCACTTGGTATCGTCCTTCTTGGTGGTCTTGGCCTGGCCTTCGTCGCCGGACATGCCGGACATCTGATTCCAGAACATCTTCTGAAGCTGTTCGAACCCCTGGACCCCGGCGGGGAACCAGGTATTGAACATGGTTTCCGGATCAAGCGCGGACAGGTTCGCCTTCATCCGCTCCTCCAGGTCCTTCATCAGGGCATCCTGCATGGGCTTCACGTCGGGCAGGCCGAGGAACTTGCGGGCCTCTTCCGGGGTGCAGTCGATGTTCACGGTGATCTTCATGGGTCTCGCCTCTTCCTCGCCCGCAGGCCGCCCGGGGGCGATCCTTTGCAATGGCGATTAACAGCTTGTATGCAGGACACGGCACCCCAACCTAGCCAGGAGACGCGCCCGTGGCAATCGGCCATCAAGCGCGCGGCCAAAGCGGAGCATTCATGAGCGACAACCTACTCGGCAAAGAGACCAGCCCCTACCTCCTGCAGCACAAGGACAACCCGGTGCACTGGCGGCCTTGGAGTCCCGAAGCCCTGGCCGAAGCCCGCGACGGCAACAAGCCGATCCTGCTATCTGTGGGTTACGCCGCCTGCCACTGGTGCCATGTCATGGCCCATGAAAGCTTCGAGAACCCGGCCATCGCCGAGGTCATGAACCGCCATTTCGTGAACATCAAGGTCGACCGCGAGGAGCGCCCCGACCTGGACAACATCTACCAGAGCGCGCTCGCCATGATGGGCGAACACGGCGGCTGGCCGCTGACCATGTTCCTGACCCCGGATCTGGAGCCGTTCTGGGGCGGCACCTATTTCCCGCCCGCCCCCCGCTACGGCCGGCCCGGATTCCCCCAGGTTCTGGAAAGCCTGGCCGCGACCTATCGGGACGAACCCGCCAAGATCGCCGACAACGCCAAGCGCATGCGCGACGCCCTGTCCTCCCTGGCCACGCCCAAGGGCGGCGGGACCGTCACCCTGGCGGCCCTGGACGAGGTCGCCCTGCAGATGCTGCGCTTCGTCGACCCGGTCAACGGCGGCACCCATGGCGCGCCCAAGTTTCCCCAGCCCAATTTCTTCCAGGCCCTGTGGCGGGCCTTTATCCGCACCCGCGGCCCCATGTACCGGGAGGCCGTGACCGCGACCCTGGCCAACATCTGTCAGGGCGGAATCTACGATCATCTCGGCGGCGGCTTCGCCCGCTATTCCGTGGACGCCGAATGGCTGGTCCCGCATTTCGAGAA
>DNMS01000055.1:4292-5845 GCA_003488105.1 Rhodospirillaceae bacterium | reverse complement strand
TGTTCCGCCTGCGCACGGCGGAAACCATCGCCTGGATGCTGGCCGACATGCGCTCCTCCGATGATCCCACCGCCCCCTTCGCCTTCGTCTCCGCCTACGACGCCGATTCAGAAGGGGTCGAGGGCAAATACTACGTCTGGACCGAGGCCGAGATCGACGCCCTGCTCGGCGCCGACGCGGCTGTGTTCAAGGCCGCCTACGACGTCACGCCCGGCGGCAACTGGGAAGGCCATACCATCCTCAATCGCACCGCCGATGGGGACTTCGGCGCGCCGGAGCGCGAGGCCCTGCTCGCCCGCTGCCGCGATATCCTGCTGCCGGAACGGGCCAAGCGGGTGCCGCCCATGCGCGACGACAAGGTATTGGCCGATTGGAACGGCTTGGCCGTCGCCGCCCTGGCCAAGGCCGCCGCCGTGTTCGACCGCCCCGATTGGCTGACCGCCGCCGCAGGGGTTTTCGCCTTCATCAGTGAAAACCTCACGCACGGCGACCGCCTATTCCATACCTGGTGCGCCGGCAAGGCCGCCCATCCGGGGGTGCTGGAAGATTACGCCAACCTGGCCCGCGCGGCCCTGGCCCTGCATCAAGCCACCGGCGACGCGGCCTACTTGGCCCAAGCGCAATCGCTCACCGCCGTGCTCGACCGGCATTTCTGGGATGCTGACAACGGCGGCTACTTCATGGCCGCCGACGACACGGCGGACCTGCTGACCCGATCCAAGCCCGTGCACGACAACGCCGTGCCCTGCGGCAACGGCACCATGGTCGAGGTCCTGGCCCGCCTGTACCACCTGACCGGCGACGCCGCCTATCGTGACCGCGCCGACGCCCTGATCACCGCCCTGGCCCCGGAGGAGACCATCAACCTCGCCCATCAGACCACCTTCCAGACCGGGTTCGAGGTTCTGGAAAACGCTGTGCAGGTCACCGTCGCCGGAACGGGGGCCGCCGCCGACGCCCTGGCCACAGCCGCCCTGGACTCGGGCCATCCGCGCCTGGTGCTGCTGCGCACGGCCGACGGCCAGGACCTGCCGGCCGGCCATCCCGCCGCCGGCAAGGGCCCGGTCGACGGCACCGCCGCCGCCTATCTGTGTATGGGCGCGACCTGCTCCCTGCCGATGACCGAGGCCGCTGCCTTGTCAGCGGCCCTCGCCGCCCAGACATGAGTGATTTCTACACCTCCATGAACTCCCCCGTCGGGCCCCTGACCCTGTTCGAGGACCAGGGGGCGCTGACCGCCCTGGAATGGGGCCGAGCCCCGGCGTCCCGCTCGACCCCGCTGCTGAACGAAGCGACACGTCAGCTGACGGCTTATTTCGACGGCGGCCTCCGGAATTTCGACCTGCCCCTCACCCCCGTCGGCGGGACGGAGTACCAGCAGCGCGTATGGCAGGCCATGCGCGACATCCCCTATGGGCATACGGAAACCTACGGCGACCTGGCCGCCCGCATCGACGGCGTGGCCCGCGCGGTCGGCGGCGCCTGCGGGGCCAATCCCCTGCCCATCCTGATTCCCTGCCACCGGGTCACCGGCGCCGGCGGGCGGATGACAT
>DNMS01000055.1:0-4074 GCA_003488105.1 Rhodospirillaceae bacterium | reverse complement strand
CCGGCGGGCGGATGACAGGCTATTCCGCCGGAGAAGGCATCGAGACAAAGCGCGCCTTGCTGCGGCTTGAGGGTGCGACCCTGATTTAGCGCCCCCGCATGCCGTCATCGGACTTGCCCCCGCCGCCCCCCGTGACCAAGATACGGCCACATACCGAAAAAGCGCCCAGGGCGACCAACCGCCCGGGACCACCACCAAGGAGGAGTTTTCCCATGACCAAGGCCATCCGCATTCACGAAACCGGCGGCCCCGAAGTCCTCAAGTACGAGGACATCGACGTCGGCGATCCCGGCAAGGGCGAGATCCGCATCCGCCAGACCGCCTGCGGCCTCAACTTCATCGACATCTACCTGCGCACGGGCCTGTACCCGCTGACCGACTTCCCTGAAATCATCGGCATGGAAGCCGCCGGCGTGGTCGAAGCCGTGGGCGAGGGCGTGACCGACAAAAAAGTCGGCGACCGCATCGCCTATCCGATGCTGAAGGGCGGCTATACCCAGGCGCGCAACATTCCGTCGTGGAAGGCCGTGCATCTGCCCGACGCCATCGACGACCAGACCGCCGCCGCCATGATGCTGAAAGGCATGACCGCCCATTACCTGCTGCACCGCACCTATCCGGTGAAGCCGGGCGACGCCGTCCTGGTCTATGCCGCCGCCGGCGGGGTCGGCCAGATTCTCTGCCAATGGGGCAAGGCCCTGGGGGCGACCGTGATCGGCTGCGTCGGCTCCGCGGAAAAGGCCGAAATCGCCAAGGCCGCGGGCGCCGCCCATACCATCAACTATTCGACCGAGAACATCGCCGAGAAGGCCAAGGAATACACCGGCGGCGAAGGTGTTGCCGCGGCCTATGACAGCATCGGCAAGGCGACCTTCATGGCGTCCCTGGATTCCCTGCGTCCGTTCGGCGTGCTCGCGACCTACGGCAACGCGTCCGGCCCGGTCGATCCCATCAGCCCGGCCATCCTGGGGCCCAAGGGATCGCTCTACCTGACCCGCCCGACGCTCGCGACCCATACCCGCAACCCGGAAATCCTGGCCGAAGGCGCCAACGCCCTGTTCGAGGCCGTAACCTCCGGCAAGGTCAAGATCAACATCAACCAGACCTATCCCCTGGCCGACGTGGCCCAGGCCCATACGGACCTGGAAGCCCGCAAGACCACGGGATCCAGCATCCTGATCCCCTGATCGGGATCACCGCCTGAAAACAGAAACGCCGGCGAGGGAAACCCCGCCGGCGTTTTTTGATTTGATCTGTTGGCCGAGATCAGCTGTTCATGGAATCGAAGAAGTCGCTGTTGACCTTGGATTCCTTCAGCTTGCCCAGCAGGAATTCCATGGCGTCCGTAACGCCCATGGGCATGAGGATCCGGCGCAGCACCCACATCTTGGCCAGGGTACCCTTTTCGACCAGCAGTTCTTCCTTACGCGTACCCGACTTGGTGATGTCGATGGTCGGCCACACGCGCTTGTCGGACAGCTTGCGGTCAAGGATGATTTCCGAGTTACCGGTGCCCTTGAATTCCTCGAAGATGACCTCGTCCATGCGCGAGCCGGTGTCGATCAGCGCCGTCGAGATGATGGTCAGCGACCCACCTTCCTCGATGTTGCGCGCGGCGCCGAAGAAACGCTTAGGCCGCTGCAGGGCGTTGGCGTCGACACCCCCGGTCAGCACCTTACCAGACGACGGCACCACGGTGTTGTAGGCGCGGGCCAGACGGGTGATGGAATCCAGCAGGATAACCACGTCCTTCTTGTGCTCGACCAGGCGCTTGGCCTTTTCCAGCACCATTTCCGTAACCTGCACGTGGCGCGTCGCCGGCTCGTCGAAGGTCGAGGAAATGACCTCGCCCTTCACCGAGCGGTCCATGTCGGTGACTTCCTCAGGCCGCTCGTCGATCAGGAGCACGATCAGATAGCACTCGGGATGGTTCTCTGCGATGGAATGGGCAATGTTCTGCAGCATCACCGTCTTACCGGTGCGCGGCGGGGCCACGATCAGGGCGCGCTGGCCCTTGCCGATCGGGCAGATCAGGTCGAGCACGCGGGACGTCGGGTCCTTATGCTCGGGATTTTCGATTTCCATGATCAGCCGCTCATCCGGGTACAGCGGCGTCAGGTTGTCGAAGTTGATGCGATGGCGCACCGCCTGCGGGTCGGTAAAGTTGATCTGGTTGACCTTCAGCAGGGCGAAATATCGCTCCCCGTCCTTGGGCGCCCTGATCTCACCTTCGACCGTGTCACCGGTGCGCAGGCCGAAGCGGCGCACCTGGCTGGGCGATACGTAGATATCGTCCGGACCCGGCAGATAGTTCGCTTCCGGCGAGCGCAGAAAGCCAAAGCCGTCCTGCAGCACTTCAAGGACCCCGTCCCCGTAAATCGCAACATCGTTGTCCGCAAGCTGCTTCAGGATGGCGAACATCATGTCCTGTTTGCGCAGCGAGCTGGCGTTTTCGATCTCCAACTCTTCGGCATAGGCCAGAAGGTCGGCGGGCGATTTCTGCTTCAGTTCCTTGAGATTCATGTGAGGCCTGATTGATGTGTGGGGGAAAACCGGAAGGAATTAAGGGCCGGAAAAGGCGTCGGTCGGACGACCCGTCTTGGTCGCGGCGATGCGCGGGTCTGCTGGACGGCCTCTCCGCCCCCTGTTGGGCCGGTTGAAACCGTTGCGAGACATCGGACGCGCCCGGGCCGGGTTGGTCGATGGAAAAAGGATTGGGCGGGACCTTTGGTAGACCAGGCCCGAAAGAGGCGGGATGCCGTCCGCGTCGGCACTTGGGATGATTAACGAATGCGGAAAATCAAGTCAATTGAACTTTTTGTTCCAAGGCCTTCACATTTGCTGCCAACGCAGCAGCAACCTAACCCGGCTGCACGATCACCATGATGACGATAACGACCATCAGCACCGCCGGCACCTCGTTCATGAAGCGGTAAAATCGCCCGGAATGTACGTTGCGGTCCTGTTCGAAAGCGCGCCGCCATTTGCCGCAGAACACATGCATCACCATCATCGCCAGTATGCATCCGGCCTTCACGGGAAACCAGACCGTCTGCCAGATCGCCACCCCCGACGCCGCCATCAGGATCAGGCCGAACACCACGGACGCCATCATCGCCGGGTTCATGATACCCCGCATCAGGCGGCGTTCCATGATCTTGAAGGTTTCCGACTTGTCGGACCCAACCTCCGCATCGACGTGATAGACGTACAGGCGCGGCAGGTAGAGCAACCCGGCCATCCAGGCGATCACGCTCATCACATGCAGAGCCTTGATCCAGACATAGGCGGTGGCGCTCAGCTCCATGATCCGTCCTCGCTACGCCGCGCAGGGACAGGCAGACCATTCGCCGGGACAGATCCGCGCCCCCGACGGATGACACGTTCTGGTCCCCGGGCCTGAAGCCGTCTCGACGATTTCCGCCAAGGCCGCGATAAATGCCGGGGCCGTGCCCACGGCCCGCACCCGGTGATAGGCCGGCACGCCCGCATGATCCGCGACCTCGCGGTATTCGATGTCGAGTTCGACCAAGGTTTCCGAATGCTCCGACACGAAGGCGATGGGCACCACGACCAGGGGCACCTTGTCCCCGCCCGCGCGTTTGATCTCGTCATCCGTCGCCGGGCCGATCCATTCCAGGGGCCCGACCTGGCTTTGATAACAGATGATCGGATCGAAGCCGTCGATCCCCCGTGCGCAAAGATTGTCGATCACCGCCGCCGCCGTCTGCTCGACCTGCCATTGATAGGGATCACCCTTGGCGATGACCTTCTTCGGCAGGCCATGGGCGGAAAACAGAACCCGCGGCGCCCCCGTTTCCTTGGCCGCGGCGATCCCATCGGCGACCAGGTCCGCCTGGGCCGCGATCAACCCCGCCGCCGTGGGATAGCAGCAGGCCGCCCGCGCGTTCGCCGTCACCCCGGCCGCTTTCGCCGCCCTTCGCCAGTCCTTGAGGGACGAGCCCGAGGTCGTTGTCGAATATTGTGGGTAGAGCGGCAGTTCAATCACCTCATCGGGACCGAAGGCCGCAACCGCCTGGGCCGTCTCGGCACTCATCGGATGCCAGTAGCGCA
>DNMS01000371.1 GCA_003488105.1 Rhodospirillaceae bacterium | reverse complement strand
GATTTCCTGCGCCGCAACCTTTTGCGCATGCCCATCGCCGGGCGTCGCCTGCACTTGGTTTCGGTCGAGTTGATCGTCCGGCGCGCGGAGAACGGCCGGATCATCACCGTCGGCATTGAACTGGACCCGGTGGCGGGCCGCTGGCGGCGGCTGTTCGATCTCACGAAGGTCTGGCTGGAAAGCCGCCTCGGCCGGCGCTGAGGGAAATCGGCCCGACAACGGTTCAATCCCGGATAAAAACCCTTTAACCTCAATTCAGGTATGCTGGTCACCGTCCGGTCAGCGAACCTTTCCGGAACCGAATGTTTAAGGACCGCCCATGGGATCGCACGCGACCCTGCCCTATCTACGGGAAACAATCATCTTCCTGGTCGCTGCCGGCGTTATGGTTCCCCTGTTCCACCGCTTCCGCGTCAGCCCGGTCCTCGGCTATCTGGTCGTCGGCGGGGTCATCGGTCCTTTCGGCCTGGGCCTGCTGGCTGATGATTTCCCGATCCTGTCCGAGGTCGTGATCTCGGACATCGCGGGCGTTCAGGCACTTGCCGAACTGGGCATCGTGTTCCTTCTGTTCACCATTGGCCTCGAACTGTCGCTTGAGCGGCTATGGGCCATGCGCCGGCTGGTGTTCGGCCTGGGCAGCCTGCAGGTCCTGGTGACCAGCGCGATCATCGGCCTGATCGCCTTCGAATTCGGCAACTCGGTACAGGCGTCGATCGTGCTCGGCGCCTGTCTCGCCCTATCATCGACGGCGATCGTCATGCAGCTTCTGTTGGAGGGCCGCCGGATCGGCACGCCTTTGGGCCGCTCCAGCTTCGCGATCCTGTTGATGCAGGATCTGGCCGTGGTCCCCATCCTGTTCGTGGTCGGCGTGCTCGGCACCAAGGTCGATAGTGGATTCGGGTGGGATCTTGCCCTCGCGTTGGGCAAGGCGGCGTTGACCATCGTCGTGATCTATTTAGGCGGGCGGTTGATCCTGCGTCCGGCCCTACGTCTGGTCGCGCAGACCCGCAGCCCGGAGATGTTCATGGCGGCGGTCCTGCTGACCGTCATCGGCATCGCCGCGATCACCGGCTATGCCGGCCTGTCCATGGCGCTTGGTGCCTTCCTGGCCGGGCTGCTGCTGGCCGAAACAGAATACAGCCACGAGATTGAAGTCGATTTGGAGCCCTTCAAGGGCCTGATGCTGGGCCTGTTCTTCATGTCCGTCGGCATGGGCATCGACTGGCGGGTGATCGGCGACGAACCGATGTGGATTCCCTTGTCCGTGCTCGGCCTGTTCCTGGTGAAGTCGGTTATCACGGCGGGCCTTTGCCTTGCCTTCGGCCTGCCCCGCCATACCTCGCTCGAAGCCGGCCTGCTGTTGGGCCAGGGCGGCGAATTCGCCTTCATCGTCGTCGGCTTGGCGATGAGCCTGTCGCTGCTGCCGGCGGATGTCGGACAGTTCATGCTGATCGTCGCCGGCCTGACCATGCTGGTCACACCGCTGGTCGCCAAGGCGGCGGAAATTCTTGCCGGCCGCATGGAACGCCGGGAAACGACCCGCACCCATCAAGGCAGCCTGGAGGCCGTCGGGGATATGGAGGGCCATGTCATTCTGGCCGGGTTCGGGCGGTTCGGGCGCACCCTGGCCAACACCCTGCAGGCGGAATCGATCGCTTACATCGCGCTCGACACGGACCCCGGGCATGTCGCCCGCGCACGGGCCGAAAAGCTACCCGTGTTCTACGGCGACGCCTCGCGCCTCGACTTGCTGAATCGCGCCCATATCGGACGCTGCGCCGCCGTCGTCGTCACCATGGACAACCCCGCGGCGGCGGAACGCATCGTCGGCGAAATCCGCCGCACTTGGCCGCTGATCGCCGTCTATGCACGAGCGCGCGACAAGGCGCATGCGGTCCGCATGATGAATGCCGGTGCAACCCAGGCCGTGCCGGAATCGATCGAGGGCAGCCTGCAACTGGCCGGGCGCGTCCTGTCGGGCCTGGGGGCAACGGAAGAGGTCGTGCGCCGCCGGTTGGAACACCAGCGTTCGATCGAGGAACTGTAACGCCCGAGGGGACGCCCTTAGAACGGAATCCAGGAGTGTTCCTTGGAATAATGCAGATAGCCGATGCTGGCCCCGGCGCGCAGCCCGACGCCCGTGCGGATCGGCGCCAGGATCACCTTGCCCGACTGCTGGTAGTTGATGCCGACATCGGCGACCACATAAAAGCTGCCGTCGACCCCCGGATAGCGCTGAAACAGGGCTTCCGTGTCGTCCAGGTTATAGATCAAGGTGAACACCTTGGACGCATTGCCGCCGAAATCGAAACCGATGGACGGCCCCTGCCAGTAGACCTGGCGGCCGCCGCCGGCCTTGCGTTCCAGCATGCCTTCACCATAGCGCAGGCCGATGCCGATGGCGCCGGACGCTTCTTCGCCCAGGATCACCGCATTGGGCTGTCCCTGTTCGGCAAAGACCTTCTGAATGGCCTCGGCCAAGCCTTTGGTGGTGGCCCCGAAGAAGCCCTTGGCCTTGGCCATGATTTCGTCCTGGCTGTAGGTATCGTCGGCATGGGCGGGCGCCGCGACGCCGATGGCGGCAGCAAGAACGCAGGCGAACAGCGTGGGGATCAGGCGCATGGGAAAGGTCGCTCCTTTGGCTCGGCCGGGACGGTGCCCGAAGATATCTCCGGGACGCGATAGGATTGCCACTCTAGGACCGCGAATGCGGCGATCCAATGACAATAGTCACAGGTTAGTGTCACAGGCCGGTTGGGATCACCGGTCCGGCAGGTTAACCGTCACCGTTCCCTTGCCGTAGCCATGCACCTTGTCGTGGGCCCGCACGATCACGCTTTTGATCCCCGCCGGCACCTTCACCCCGTCGGTCGAGCGCGTGAACGGCTGCTCGTCGACATGCGGATGATACAGAACCCGGCGATCCAACAGCGTGCCGTCCGGCGCCAGAACCTCGAAATTGTCGGCGTAGTGGTCCCAGCCCGTGTCGCCGTGGCGGACGGTCGCGGTCACCGTATAGGTGCCGTCGCCGTTGGGTGACGCCTCTGCATGAACGACACGGGGCGCATCGGCCTGTGCGGCGCCACCAGCCAGCATCAGCGACAGAACCATGACGGCGGCGGGAAACGTTCGGGCCAGATAGGGCATGTCGGGGATTCTCTTTCACTTTCTTCTGGGAAAACCCCCGGAAGTCTTTGGATTTTAGTCCGGGAATACGGCTGCGGCCAAGGCCATGACGAAAAAGTGTTGACGCAATGTTCTTGTTATGTTCTTTTCTGTTTATACAATGTTTCACCCCTCTGGGAGATGCTCCATGTCCATTTCGCGCCTTCATGAACTGTTCGCCCTCGCCGTCATGTTCACCGCCGGCTATGCCTGCATGGTGGTCGGCTAAGGCTGTTGCCGCCGCGCCTTCGTCGCCTTAGGACTTGAGGACCGGACGCTTCTTCCCGTTCTCGTCCAGGGCGACGAAGGTGAAGATTCCCTCCGTCACTCTGACCCGCCGGTCACGCGCCCGCTGACGCAGGGCCCAGGCTTCGATCCGCAGGGCGATTGAGGTATTACCGACGCGCACGACCTCGGCGTAACAACACAGTACATCTCCGACGTTGACCGGCTTGTGGAAGATGAACCCGTCGACCGCCACGGTGGCGACCCGGCCGTCGGCGTGTTGGGCCGCGACGATGCCGCCGGCGACGTCCATCTGCGCCATCACCCAGCCGCCGAAGATGTCGCCGGACGGATTGGTGTCGGCGGGCATGGCCAGGGTCCGAATGGCCAATTCGCCACGCGGTTGATCGTCGCGGGAACCGGTCGAATCGGCGGAATTCTGGGTCGTCATCACGAAATTATCCTGTTTCTGCAATAGGGAATTCAGCACAATATATGGTAATTCATTGCACCCCCCCTACCCCATCGTGGTATAGCTTGAGGCAGGCTGAGGCCAGCGCAAGGCCATTCGGCCGGAACACGAAAACAAACGAACAAGCGCCCCACGAGACATGGGGCCGGATAGCCAATGAGCGACCTATTTCAACACGCCCAAGACAAAAAGCAACCGGATAAGGCTCCGCCGAAGGCCGCCGTGGCAAAACCTGCCAAGGCCTCCCAGCCCTCGGGCGACGGCGACTATACGGCCAAGGACATCGAGGTTCTGGAAGGCCTGGAGCCCGTCCGACGCCGCCCCGGCATGTACATCGGCGGCACGGATGAACGCGCCCTGCACCACTTGGCCGCGGAAATCATCGACAACTCCATGGACGAGGCCGTGGCCGGCCATGCGGGCCGCATCGAAGTCGCACTCGGCGAGGACGGGTCGCTGACCGTGCGCGACAACGGCCGCGGCATTCCCATCGACCCGCACCCCAAGTTCAAGGACAAGTCGGCGCTTGAGGTCATCATGACCACGCTGCATTCCGGCGGCAAGTTCTCGGGCAAGAACTACGAAA
>DNMS01000231.1:16492-16819 GCA_003488105.1 Rhodospirillaceae bacterium | reverse complement strand
CGCAGCCCCCTGCCCCCGCGGTTCACCCTAAGGGCGACGATCTGGCCGACCACACCGGACAAGGGCCGACAAGGGGTCATGTCCCTCGTCGATGGCAGCGGCAGCGCCGTGGCGGGGCTGTCCATCGGGCCGGACGGCGCGGTGCTGACGCTGGGCGGCGTTGCCGTCGCGGTCGGCACGGCGCTTCTGCCCCGCACATGGTATCAGGTGCAGGCGGTCATCGATCTGGGCGCGGGGACGTTGCGCGTGACGCAGGCGCCGGTTCACGGAGCGGGCGTCGTCGATGATACCGGGGACGCGGAAACCACCCTTCCCGCCGATGCGGCA
>DNMS01000231.1:16066-16377 GCA_003488105.1 Rhodospirillaceae bacterium | reverse complement strand
GACCCTTCCCGCCGATGCGGCAGCCGCTGCCGCAGTGACGCGCGCACACACAGTGATCGTCGCGGCGGTGACGGAAACGGACAGCACGTCGCATTTCAACGGCAAGGTCGAAGCTCCGGTAATCCTGGCGGGCGATGGCGATGTGCCATTGGCTGCCTGGGATTTCAGCCGCGACATGGCGTCCTTGACCGTCTCCGGCGACGGCCCCCTGGCGGGCGATGGGGTTCTGGTCGGCGCGCCGGTGCGGGCGATGACCGGGTCAAATTGGGATGCCTCGCAGATGTGCTGGCATCACGCGACGGATCAGTACG
>DNMS01000231.1:800-15832 GCA_003488105.1 Rhodospirillaceae bacterium | reverse complement strand
GATGGCAAACCGATTTCGAATTCGAGATCCCGACAGACCTGCGCAGCGGCGTCTATGCGGTAAAGCTGACCCAGGGCGCCCATTGGGACATGATCCCGCTGTTCGTGTGCCCGGCGAAAGGCACGCGGACCGCCGATCTATGCGTCGTCGTCCCGACATTTACCTATGTCATTTACGCCAACCAGGCGCGGGCCGAATTCGGGCCGGAATGGAAGGCACGGGCGGCGGAATGGGGATCCTATCCCTATAACGCGGCGGAACATCCGCAATTCGGGCTGTCGACCTACAACGACCATACCGACGGTTCCGGGATTGGCCATACCACCTGGCATCGCCCGATCTTCAACCTTCGGCCGGGCTATCACGCGTTCGGCAACAAGGCCTCTGGCTCGGGTCTGCGACACTTTCCGGCCGACACGCATCTGTTCGCCTGGCTGGATGCCAAGGATATCCCGTTCGATATCGTGACCGATTGGGAACTGCACCACGAAGGAGACGATCTTTTGGCCGGTTATGCCGCCGTATCGACCTGCAGCCATCCGGAATACCACACGACCCAGACCTTGAATGCGTTCAGGGATTACCGGGACAGCGGCGGCAAGCTGGCGTATCTCGGCGGCAACGGGTTTTACTGGCGGGTCGCCCTGCATCCGGAAATGGACGGATTGATCGAAGTTCGCCGGGCCGAAGGCGGGCTGCGCGCCTGGGCGTCCGAGCCGGGCGAGTATTACCACGCCTTCAATCGTGAATACGGCGGTACCTGGCGGCGCAATGCCCGGCCGCCGCAGCAACTGGTCGGTGTCGGCTATACCACGCAGGGAGATTTCGAGGGCACCCATTACCGCCGGCAGGAAGGCTCCCATCACCCCGACGCGGCCTGGATCTTCGACGGCGTCGAGGATCAGGTGATCGGCGATTTCGGGCTTTGCGGCGGCGGGGCTGCGGGTTATGAGCTGGACCGTATCGACAGCCGGCTGGGGACCCCGCCGAACGTGCATGTCTTGGCGACCTCCGAAGATCATCCGGCCAGTTTCCAGCTTCCGCCGGAGGAATGGCTGACCCACGTAAAGACCTGGGCCCATGCCCCGGCGGACGAGCTGATCAGGGCCGATATGGTGTATTTCGAGGTTCCCGGCGGCGGTGCCGTGTTTTCCACGGGTTCGATCACGTTTTGCGGCGCGTTGCCGGTCAATGATTTCGACAACAACGTATCGAGGATTTTGGAAAACGTATTCCGAAGGTTCCTTGAAACGGGAGTTGGCGCGTCCTGATCTCTTGGCGGCGGGCGGCTCTGTCGGCTACCTTCGGCGGGTCATGAACGCCCCGGATCGGAAGGTGCCCCTCCCTGTGCCCAAGGACGACGTTTCTCAAACCCCGACCGACCGCCTGCGCGCGGTGATGGCCAAATTGCGCGATCCCGACGGCGGCTGTCCGTGGGATGTGGAGCAGACCTTCAAGACCATCGCCCCCTACACCATCGAGGAAGCCTACGAGGTTGCCGACGCCATCCAGCGGGGCGACATGGCGGGATTGCGGGACGAATTAGGCGACCTGCTGCTGCAGGTCTTCTTCCACGCCCGCATGGCCGAGGAAGCCGGGCATTTCGATTACGACGACGTGGCCCGGGCCATCGCCGACAAGATGGTCCGCCGCCATCCCCATGTGTTCGGCGATACCGAGATCAATTCGGCCGAGGCCCAGACGGTCCATTGGGAGGACCTGAAGGCCAAGGAGCGGGCGGAAAAGGGCGAGACGCCGGCGGAAGACGCCAGCGCATTGGACGGCGTGGCGATCCCCCTGCCCGCCCTGACCCGCGCGGAAAAGCTGCAGAAACGGGCCGCCCGCATCGGCTTCGATTGGCCGGAGGCGGAACCGGTCATCGCCAAGATCGAGGAAGAACTGGCCGAACTGCGGGCCGAGATGGCTGCCGGCGCGCCGAAAGCGCGGGTCGAGGAGGAAATGGGCGATCTGTTGTTCGCCGTCGCCAACTTGGCCCGGCACCTTAAGATCGACCCGGAAACGGCGCTGCGCCGGGGCAACCACAAGTTCGAAGACCGCTTCCGCCGCATGGAAAAGCGCCTGCGGGCCGACGGCCGCGATCCGGCCGAGGCAAGCCTTGATGAGATGGAAGCCGCCTGGCAGGCCGAGAAGGCCCACGACAAGGCCGCCGAATAGTCGAAAACCGCTGACCGGCAGGCCCGAACAGGTTAGAAGGTTGAAGGACTTAAACCGATTGAGAGCCCGAATTTCCACATGCGCCGCCTCCTCCGCCCCCTGCTGATCCTCCTCGTTGCCGCGGTCGCGCTCTCCGGCTGCTACCTGCCGGCGCGCTTCGACGCTGAGATCGAGCTGGACCGGCGCGGCTATTACAAGCTCACGTTCTCCGGCTACATGGTCGATACGCGGCTGTACGGCGCGCTCAAGGACGGCAAGGTTCAGGGGGCCCAGGAAGTCGACGAGGTCAAGAAGCTGAAGGCGGATATCGAGCGCGACCCCGACGCCTCCGACTTCGGCTATATCAAGCAGGGCTATTTCAAGATTCACTGGCATCGCGAGGGCGACCTGCTGAAGGCCAAGTCGGTCACCTTCCTGCGCCGCAACGAGCATATCTTCGGCATCGCCTACAACAAGGAAACCCGCATCGTGAACATGCTGGGCCGGTCCCTGTCGAAAAGCCAGAAGGACCAGATCGTCGAGGCCGGGATGAACACGTCGGGGGAATTGCGCGTCATCACCGACACCAAGGTGATCAGCCACAACGCCGACGAGGTGAAAGACTTCCCCGCCCGCGGCCCGCGCACCAAGGTCTATGTCTACCGCATCCCCAACATTTACCGCGCCACGCCGCAGATGCAGATCAGCCTGCGTTAGGCCGTATCATTCCTCGTCATGCCCGTGCTCGACACGGGCATCCCCGCCTTCCCCAAATTCTGGACCCCCGGGTCAAGCCCGGGGGCGACGGTCGGGGATGGGGCGGAAACTCAATACCGCGTGCCGCGATCGACCGTGTTCAAGGGCGGTTCTCCCGCTTCCATGCGCCGGATGTTCGCAACATACCATTCCGTCGACGAATGGGGCACGGTCAGGCTCGCCATATGCGGCGTCACGTTGACCTTGGGGTGGCTCCAGAACGGATGATCTTCGGGCAGGGGTTCCGTGTGGAACACGTCGAGCGTTGCCGCCTCGATATGGCCTGATTCGATCGCCGCGATCAGGTCGTCGTCGACCACATGGCCGCCGCGCGCACAGTTGATCAGGCAGGCACCCTTGGGCAATGCCGCCAGGGTGTCCTTGTTGATGATGCCTTGCGTGTCCGGTGTCAGCGGCAGCAGGCAGACCAGGATGTCCGTGCGGTTCAGGAACGGGATCAGCTGATCCGGGCCATGGAAGCATTCGACCCCGGGAATGTCCTTATTCGTGCGCGCCCAGCCGGCGACCCGGTAATGCAACGGCACCAGCTTTTTCGCCGCGTCGCTGCCCAGTTCGCCCAGGCCGAGAATGCCGACCCGGCGTTGTTCGGCGTCGGCCTGGCGCAGGCGCTTCCATTTGTGTTCGGCGGTCCAGCCGGCGTAAACGCCCATCTTGCGGTGATGGTGGATCGTCCAATACAGGACGTATTCGCTCATCCCCTGGGTCAGGCAGCGGTCGACCAGGCGCACCAACGGCACGCCGTCCGGCAATTCCGGGTCGTTCCACAGATGGTCGACCCCGGCCCCCATGGAAAAGATCGCCTTCAGGTTCGGCAGGCCCTTGAGCACCCCGGGCTTGGGCTTCCACACGATGGCGTATTGGATGTCGGCGGGATCGCCGGTTTCATCCCTGGCCGGGTCGTCGGACCACACGCGGAAATCGGCGTCGGGCATTTGCGCAAGAAAGGCGTCCCGCCAGGGATCGGGTTTATCCCCGGGGGCCATGTAGAGAACGGTAACCATTATGTTGAAACGACTCCGGTTTCGTCGGCCTTCAATTCGAAGGCAGCGGCCATCAGGGCCTTGGTGTAGGGATCCTTGGGATCGTCGATGATCTGCTGGGCAGATCCGTATTCGACGACGCGGCCTTGGCGCATGACGGCAATCTCATGGCTGACGGCGCGCACCACCTTCAGATCGTGGGAGATGAACAGGTAGGCCAGATCGTGCTTCTTTTGCAAGTCGCGTAGCAATTCGACGATCTGCGCCTGCACGGACATGTCGAGCGCCGAGGTCGGCTCGTCCAGCACCATGAACTTGGGTTTCAGCACCAACGCCCGGGCGATGGAAATGCGCTGGCGCTGGCCGCCGGAAAATTCGTGGGGATAGCGGTCCTGCATCTCGGGCGTCAGGCCGACCTCGTGCAAAGCCTCGGCCACCAGCTGGCGGCGCGCGGCGCCGTCGCCGCCCAGGCCGTGGACGATCAGGCCTTCCTCGATGATCTGGCCGACCGAGAGGCGCGGGCTCAGACTGCCGAAGGGGTCCTGGAACACGATCTGCATCTCGCGGCGGAGCGGCCGCATCTGCTTGAACTGCCAGCCCTGGATGTTGGCGCCTTCGAACAAAATGTCGCCCCGGGAGCGTTCCAGGCGCAGCAAGGCCCGGCCAAGCGTGCTTTTGCCCGACCCCGATTCGCCGACAATGCCCAGGGTATGGCCGCGTTTGAGCGCCAGCGAAATGCCGTCGACGGCCTTGATATGGTCCACCGTGCGGCGCAGGAACCCGCGTTTGATGGGGAACCAAACCTTCAGGTCGCGGCCCTGCAATAGTTCCGGCGCGGCCGGGTCGGCGGGCTCGGGCCGGCCCTTGGGCTCGGCCGCCAGAAGGTGGCGGGTATAATCGTGCTGCGGGTCGTTGAACAAGGCCTCGGTCGCCTTCTGTTCGACAATCCGTCCGTCGTTCATGACCGAGACCGTGTCCGCCATGCGCCGCACGATCCCCAGATCGTGGGTGATCAGCAGCATGGCCATGCCGAGCTTCTGCTGAATTTCCTTCATCAGCTTCAGAACCTGGGCCTGGATGGTGACGTCCAGGGCCGTCGTCGGCTCGTCGGCGATCAGCAGGTCCGGATTGTTGGCCAGCGCCATGGCGATCATGATGCGCTGCTGCTGGCCGCCGGAAAATTCGTGGGGCAGGGATTGCAGGCGCGATGCGGCCTCGCCCAGGCCGACCAGGTCGAGAAGTTCCAGCACCCGGGCGCGGGCCTGCTTGGCGGTCATGTGCTGATGCAGGAACAGGACCTCGGCGATCTGCTTTTCGATCGAATGCAGCGGGTTGAGGCTGGTCAGCGGCTCCTGAAAGATCATCGCGATCTGGTTGCCGCGAATTTTGCGCATCACCCCGCCGGGTGCGCCCACCAGTTCCTCGCCGTTGAACTTGATCGATCCCTTGGGATGGCTGGCGAGCGGATAAGGCAGCAGCTGCATGACCGACAGCGCCGTCACCGATTTGCCCGACCCGGATTCCCCGACCAGGGCATGGGTCTCGCCCTTGCCGATGGTCAGGCTCGCCCCCTGCACGGCGGTGACGGCGCCGTCCCCGGCGCCGAAGGTGACGTGCAGATCGTCGATTTCCAGCAGCTTGGACATTATTTGAAGACCTTCCGGGGGTCGAAGGCGTCGCGCACGGCCTCGCCGACGAAGACCAGCAGCGACAGCATGATGGCGAGCGAGAAGAACGCCGTGAAGCCCAGCCAGGGGGCCTGGATGTTGTTCTTGCCCTGGTTCAGCAATTCGCCCAGGGACGGCGATCCGGCGGGCAGGCCGAAGCCCAGGAAATCGAGCGAGGTCAGCGTGGTGATGGAGCCGGACAGGATGAACGGCAGGAAGGTCAGGGTCGCGACCATGGCGTTGGGCAGGACGTGCTTGAACATG
This sequence comes from Rhodospirillaceae bacterium, assembly GCA_003488105.1. Next base: position 9,990 of record DNMS01000231.1, on the reverse strand, counting down.
ATGACCCCGTCGGACACGCCCAAGGCCCGGGCCGCGCGCACGTAATCGAAATTGCGCGCGCGCAGGAATTCGGCGCGCACCACGCCGACGAAGGCCATCCAGGAAAACATCAGCATCAGGCCGAGAATCCACCAGAAACTGGGCGTCACCACGCTGGCCAGGATGATCAGCAGGTACAGGGTCGGCAGGCCCGACCAGACCTCCATGAAGCGCTGCGCCAACAGGTCGATCCAGCCGCCGAAATAGCCCTGAACGGCGCCGGCGGCGATGCCGACCACGGCGCTGATCGCCGTCAGCGCCAGGCCGAACAGCACGGAAATGCGGAAACCGTAGATCATGCGCGCCATCACGTCGCGGCCCTGGTCGTCGGTGCCCAGCCAGTTGTCGAGCGACGGCGGCGAGGGGGCCGGGCCCGGCAGGTCCTTGATGATCGTGTCGTAGGAATAGGGAATGGGCGGCCAGATCATCCAGCCCTTGGCGTTGATCAGGTCCTTGACGTAGGGGTCGCGGTAATCGGCCTCGGTCGCGAATTCGCCGCCGAAGGTGGTTTCCGCGTATGCCTCGGCCACGGGGACATAGAACCCGCCGTTGAAATAGACCAGGAACGGCTTGTCGTTGGCGATCAGCTCCGCCCCCAGCGACAGCACGAACAGCAGCACGAAAATCCACAGCGACCAGTAGCCCCGGCGGTTGCGCCGGAAATTGGCGAGCCGCCGTTCCGTCAGCGGCGTGATGCGCAGGCCGAACACCCGCCGGCCGGGCAGCGGCGGCGCGGTGGTATCGGCGGCGGTTGCGGTATCCGGGCTCACGGCGTCACACCTCGCGCGCGTCGAAATCGATGCGCGGGTCGATGATGTGGTACATCAGGTCGCCGATGATGCCCATGAGCAGGCCCAGCAGGGTGAAGAAATACAGCGTCGCGAACATCACCGGGTAATCGCGGGTCAGCGCCGCGTCAAAGCCCAGAAGCCCGAGCCCGTCGAGGGAGAAAATCACCTCGGTCAGCAAGGCCCCCGTGAACAGAATGCCGATGAAGGCCGAGGGAAAACCCGCAATGACGATCAGCATGGCGTTGCGGAACACGTGGCCGTACAGCACCTGGCGTTCCGTCAGGCCCTTGGACCGGGCGGTCACCACGTATTGCTGGTTGATCTGTTCCAGGAACGAATTCTTGGTCAGCATGGTCAGCCCGGCAAAGCCGCCAATGACCATGGACGAGATCGGCAGGGTCAGGTGCCAGAAATAATCCTTCACCTGTTCCCAGGTCGAAAGCTCAGCGAAGTTTTCCGACACCAGCCCGCGCAGCGGGAAGATGTCCCAATAGCGCCCGCCGGCGAACAGCACGATCAGCAGGATCGCGAACAGAAAGCCCGGCACCGCGTTGCCGAAGATCACCAGGCCCGAGGTCCAGATGTCGAACTTCGATCCGTCGCGCACGGCCTTGGCGACGCCCAGCGGGATCGAGATCAGATAGACCAGCAGCGTCGTCCACAGGCCGAGCGAGATCGACACCGGCATCTTGTCGAGCACCAGCTGCATCACCGACTGGTCACGGAAATAGCTGTCGCCGAAATCGAAGGTCGCGTAGCGCTTCATCATCAGCCAGAACCGCTCGTGCGCCGGCTTGTCCAATCCGAACTGGCGTTCCAGGTCCTTGATGAATTCGGGGGGCAGGCCCTGCGCGCCCCGGTATTTGCTGGTCACGGTCGAATCGCCGCCCGATCCCTGGGCCGGGCGCTTGGCGGCCATGACCTCGGACCCGCCATCGCCGGAGACCCGGGCGGTGGACGATACGTCGTCGCCCGCGATCTGGGCGATCAATTGCTCGACCGGTCCGCCGGGCAGGATCTGCACCACGGCGAAATTGATGATCATGATGCCGAGCAGCGTCGGCGGGATCAGCAGCAGTCGGCGAAGGATATATGCGAACATGGCGGCGATGATACGGCCTGACGGCCTTGGCGGCTACCGTTCCTGTGGGGGCTGGTCACAACCCTTTCTTACGGTCGGAAAGGGACTGGGCCTTGGCCGCGTCGATCCACCAGGCGAAAAACTGGTTGCCGCGGGTCGGCGTCACCTTGGGCCGGGCGAACTTGTCCCAATAGGCGATGCGGTCATAGGGCGCATGCCAGTTGGGGATCATGTAATGGCCCCATTGCAGCACGCGGTCGAGCGCCCGCGAGGCGATGACCAGATCCTTGCGCGACGGGGCCGCGATCAGCTTTTCCACGATGGCGTCGACGGCCTTGGACTTGATGCCGATGATGTTGCGCGAGCCTTCCTGTTCGGCCGCTGAGGTGGTCCAGAATTCGCGCTGTTCGTTGCCCGGCGACAGGGACTGTCCGAACCCGCCGACCACCATGTCGAAATCGAAGGTATCCAGCCTGCGGCGGTATTGGGCCGTGTCGATGGTGCGCACGGTCATGGCGATGCCCAGTTTCTCCAGGTTCTTGGCGAAGGGCAGGGCGATGCGCTCGAACAGGGGGGAGACCAGCAGCATTTCAAAGGCGAAGGGCTTGCCGGTCTTGGCATTGATGCGCTTGCCGTCCTTGATCACCCAGCCCGCCTCGGTCAGCAGCTTGGACGCGGTGCGCAGGTTGCCCCGGATGTTGCCGCTCTCATCGCCACGGGGCGGGTTGTATTCCTGGGTGAAGACTTCCGGCGGCAGATCGGCGCGGAACGGTTCCAGCAGTTTCATCTCGTCCGGTCCCGGCAGGCCCGCCGCCGCCATTTCCGAATTCTGGAAATAGCTGCGGGTGCGCTCATACTGGCCGTAGAACAGGGCCTTGTTCGACCATTCGAAGTTGAAGGCATAGGCCAGGGCATGGCGCACCTGGGGATCGCTGAACATCTCGCGCCGGGTGTTGAAGGCGAAGCCCTGCATGCCGGCCGGGCGGTCGTGATGGATCTGTTCCTTGACCAGCACGCCCTTCTTCACGGCGGGCGTCTCATAGGCCGTGGCCCAGGCCTTGGACGAATTTTCCGATTTGTAGTCGTAGCGCCCGGCCAGGAAGGCCTCCAGCGCCACGTTGGAATCGCGGTAGTAATCGAAAATGATCTCGTCGAAATTGTTGTAGCCCTGCATGACCGGGATGTCCTTGCCCCAGTAATCCTGGACGCGGGACAGCTTGACGAAGCGGCCGGCCTCGAACTCGGTGATCTTATAGGGGCCTGAGCCCAGCGGCGGCTCCAGGGTCGTCTTGTTGAATTCGCGGTCCTTCCAATAGTGCTTGGGCAGGACCGTCAGCTGGCCGATGATCAGCGGTAATTCCCGGTTTTCACCCGGCTTGAAGGTGAATTTCACGGACCGTTCGCCGGTTTGCGTCACCTCGGCCACGTTGCCGTAATAGAAGCGGTAGAAGGGCGCTCCTTCCTTGACCAGGATATTGAAGGAAAAGATCACGTCGTCGACCGTCACCGGCATGCCGTCGTGCCAGCGGGCCTCCTTGCGAAGTTGGAATTCCACCCAACTGCGATCCTCCGGCATGGTCACGGTTTCCGCCAGGCGGCCGTACTGGCTGAACGGCTCGTCCGCCGCGTCGTCCATCAGGGTGTCGTAAACGAAACCCGATGCCCCCGCCGCCGTGCCCTTGATGATGAAGGGATTGAAGCTGTCGAAGGTGCCGGTCGCACCCAGGCGCACGGTGCCGCCCTTAGGCGCATCCGGATTGACGTAGTCGAAATGTTTGAAGTCCGGGCCGTACTTCAGGTCGCCGTGCATGGCCAGCCCGTGCACCGGCTTGGGCGCATCGGCCGCCCCGGCAGGCAGGGACAAGCAGGTGAGGACGAGAAGGGCGCTCAGAAATCGCATCTTTGGTTCCCCCGGTATGCGGTGTTCGCTGCGTCGGAATATGGAGATTAGCCGGTTCCGGTCAAGAAGTGGCCTGCCATTATGGCAAGCCTGTGACGGATATCAGCCGCCGAGCGCGGCCACGGCCTGGTCGTGCAATGCGGGATCGCCCGATGCGATCACCGTGCCGTCGCCGCCGAGGCCCAGAGTGCCGCCGGCCCAGTCGGTCATGCGCCCGCCAGCCCCTTCGACGATGGGCACCAGCGCGACATAATCATAAGGCTGCATGCTGCTGTCGCAGACCAGGTCCGCGCGTCCGCGCGCCAATTGGCCGTAGCTGTAGCAATCGCCGCCGTAAATGGCGTGGCGGCTTTGGTGGCGCAGGGCCTCGAACCGCCCGAAATTCAGGCCTTCATGCATCTGCGGCGAGGTGGTGTACAGCCAGGCCGAAGCCAGATCGGGGCAGGGCCGGCAGCGCACGGCCTTGCCGTTGCGCGTGGCGCCCAGGCCGGGGGCGCCGGCCCAGACTTCGTCCAAGGCAGGGTTGTCCATGACGCCGAGCCAGGGAACGCCGTCCCGCAGCAGGCCGATCAGGGTTCCGAACAGGGGCTTGCCGGTGATGAAGGCCTTGGTGCCGTCGATGGGATCGAGCACCCAGACGAATTCCGCATCGGCGTTTTCCGCCCCGAACTCCTCGCCGAAGATGCCGTGGTTTGGAAATTTCGCCCCGATCAATTCGCGCAGCGCCGCTTCGCATTCGCGGTCGGCCTGGGTAACGGGGCTGAGATCCGCCTTGTCCTCGATCTCAAGCGCCGCGTCGTAATGGCGCAACACGATGTCCCGCGCGCGGGCCGCCATGTCCATGGCCACGGCCAGGCATTGGGCGGTCAGGGCGTCCGGGGTCGATTGCGTCACGGCGCCGTCCTCCGGTCGAATGAAAGCCGTGAAAGACCTACTTGAGGGATTGCAGGTAGACCAGCAGGGCCGCGCGGTCGGCATTCTTGGGAACGCCGCGGAAGGTCATCTTGTTGCCCGGGGCGTATTCCTTCGGATTGCTGAGGAATTTGTCCAGCTCCTCGAGGGTCCATTTGCCGCTCAGGCCAGCCAGCGTGCCGGAATAGTTGAAGCCATCGGCCTTGCCCTGGTCATGGCCGACGATGCCCCACAGGTTCGGGCCGATCTTGTGCTTGGCGCCCGCTTCGGCGGTATGGCAGGCCGTGCATTTCTTGAACACCTTGGCGCCGGCCTTGGGATCGGCGGTGGCGATCAGTTCCATCACCGGCTTTTCGGCTTCCTTGGGGGCCGCGTCCTGGGCGTCGCCCTGGTCGGCGACGGCGACTTCGAAGCCCATCTTTTCAGGCTCGTTCGCGTGGACCAGCGTATCGCCGATCTTGTTGGTGCCCCACACGACCCAGGCCGTCACAAGAACGCCGAAACCGAGTTTTTCCATCCGGGAGAACTGCATGGTGTTTTCCTTTGCCGATTGTTGCGGGGAATTTAGCCGCCCATGCCGCCATGTTCAAGCGGCATAAGCCACCTTCCGTCCCTTGCGGCGAATCTCCGGTTTTGCCCGCGTTGACACCGGCAGCCCCGCCAACGATACTCCGCACGTTTTTAAAAGGCCCATGATCTCCGGGCCTTGCCCTTCCGGACCCAAGATCGCTCAGCCATGGCTTCTTCCGCTACCTCCATCGCCTTCCAGGGCATGCCCGGCGCTTATTCTCATCTTGCCTGCCGCGAGGCGCGGGGCGACATGGAGCCCTTGCCCTGCCGCACCTTCGAAGACGCCTTCGCCGCCGTGCATGACGGCCGTGCGCGGCTGGCCATGATTCCCATCGAAAATTCCGTCGCCGGGCGGGTCGCCGACATCCACCATCTGCTGCCGGATTCCGACCTGCACATCATCGGTGAGCATTTTCACCGGGTGCACCACCATCTTTTGGCCGTGCCGGGCGCGAAAATCGGCGAATTGACCCATGTTCACAGCCATGTCCATGCGCTCAACCAGTGCCGCAACCTGATCCGCGAACTGGGTGTCACGCCCGTGGTTCACGTCGATACGGCGGGGGCGGCCAAGGACATCGCGGCCCAGGGCGAGAAATCCCAGGCCGCCATCGCGTCCAGCCTGGCCGGGGAGATTTACGGCCTTCATTCGCTCAAACAGAATATTGAAGACGCGGAACACAACACCACGCGCTTTGTGATCTTGTCACTGACGGCGGAACCGCCGACCTATAATGAGTCCGAGACGTACATCACCAGCTTCACATTCCGTGTGCGCAACGTTCCGGCCGCCCTCTACAAGGCCATGGGCGGGTTCGCCACCAACGGGGTCAACATGACCAAACTGGAAAGTTATGTCGGTCCCGATTTCGTGGCGGCCCAGTTCTTCGCCGAGGTCGAGGGCCATATGGATGCGCCCTCGGTCAAGCTGGCCTTCGAGGACCTGTCCCATTATTCGGAATGGATCAAGGTGCTGGGCACCTATCCGGCCCATCCGTTCCGCAAAACCGCCGCCGATCAAGGAGCATGACCCCCGTGACCTTCGAAGACATCCGGCCCCACATGGGCCTCGCCATCCTGCGCGGTCTCGCGCGCCGTTGTCCCAGCTGCGGTATCGGCCACAGCTTCAAGGGCTATCTGAAGGTCACCGACTGCCCCCATTGCGGCGAGGAGTTGGGCCATATCAGGGCCGATGATTTCCCGCCGTACCTCACCATCGCCATCGTCGGCCATATGGTGGTGCCGATGCTGCTGCTGAGCGAACAACTGATGTCGCCGCCGACCTGGATGCTGCTGGGCGTCGCCGTGCCGGTGACCCTGGGCCTCACGCTGACGCTGCTGCCGCGCGTCAAGGGCGGCATCCTGGGCCTGATGTGGCACCTGGGCCTGCGCGGCGACGAGACGCAGTAACGTTGATTTCGGGATAAGGAGCATCCCGCAATGACCGACGAAAGGCTCCCCGCCGTCCGGGCGCTCGACGTCGCCCCCCGGGCCAAGCCATCGACCTATCCGGAACCGTTCTTCAGCCGCATGGCCGGGCGGGAAAAGCGCCAGTTGGGCGACCTGTTCGGGCTCGGCAATTTCGGCGTCAACCTGACGCGGCTGGCGCCGGGCGGCGAATCGGCGCTGTTGCACCGCCATACCCGCCAGGACGAGTTCGTCTACATCCTCGAAGGGTCGCCGACGTTGGTCACGGAAGAGGGCGAAACGGTTTTGGCGCCCGGCATGTGCGCGGGTTTTCCCGCCGGCGGTTCGGCCCATCAACTGGTCAACCGGACCACGGCCGACGTGCTGTATCTGGAAATCGGCGACCGCACGCCGGGCGACGCGGCCAGCTATCCCCGCGATGATATTCAGGCCAACCTGGGCCCGGACGGCCAGTGGCTGTTCACGCATAAGGACGGCCGTTCTTACTGACCCAGGGCTTACTGATCCGGGGCGCTTACTTTTCCTCGAACTTGACCACGAACGGATAGAACGCGATGTGTCCGGCCATGGCCTCCAGCCCCGCCGGCGGGGTTTCGTAGGCCCAGGCGGCGTTTTCCGCCGTCCGGCCGCCGGCGTTCACGGTCCAATAACTGGCCGTGCCTTTGTGCGGGCACAGGGTGGATTTTTCCGTCGGCGCCAGGGCGTCCATGCGCACGTCGGCCTTGGGGAAATAGTACATGGGGGCATAGGCGCCCTCTTTCAAAATCTGCGCCTTGGTACTTTCGGCGATCACCTCGCCGCCCACGGTGGCGGTGACGGTCTTGGGCGACGGGGTCAGGGAAAGGTCGGTCATGGGCCGGGCTCCTTGCAAAGTATGATCGGAATTGCAGCCTATATCCCCTGGCGCGGCGCCGATTGCCACGCACATCCGTTCACATTTCGGTGGGGCCCCCGGGCCGACGGTGAATGAGCGGCCGGATACGGAGAAAGACGCGGTAGGTGATTTCCAGCAGTGCCCCCATTGGCCGGTTTCGGAACAAAAGTCCGATAAGGCGAAAGGCAGGCAGTGCCGCCCACAACTCGGCAAATCCGCGTGCGCCCGAGTGCAATCGGCCCTGAGCATCCCGGGTGTGAAAGCGCTGCAAGGCATCGCATCGGCTTAAACCGTCGGGTAACTCGCGGTCTGCGCAGGCTTCAACATTCACCCAGCGAATACGCTCCGCACCGGAACGGCGGCGGTAGAAGGCGATCTCTTTCCGGCAAAGCGGACAGCCGCCGTCGAAAAAAACGGTGAGAACGGGCAGGTCGCGGTCAAGGCCGGTCACCATGGTAGCGGCTCCCCCGAATGATCGTAAAACCCCCCGCTATCCGCCGGGGTCAAGCCGTCGATGACGTCGAGAAGACGTTCCGCCGCGCGTGCCGGAGGGTGCACGGTCAAGCCGTCCTTGGCGAAAGGGGCGCTCAGCGGGCTGTCGACGGTTCCCGGATGCAGGGCGACGCAGATTGCGTCCGGGCGCCGGCGCCCGAGTTCCACCGCTGCGGTCCGCACAATTTGGTTCAACGCGGCTTTGGAGGCGCGGTAGCTGTACCACCCGCCCAGCCGGTTATCGGCGATACTCCCGACCTTGGCCGACAGTGTGGCGAAAACGGACCGCCCGGCGTGCGGCAGAAGCGGCAGAAAATGTTTCAGGATCAATGCCGGACCGATCGCATTGACGGCGAATGCGCGGGCCATGCGTTCCGGATCGAGGTCGCGCCAGCTTTTCTCCGGCATTGCGTCCGGCCCATGGAGAAAGCCTGTCGCGTCCACGACGAGACGCAGCGCCTTGTCCGTGCCGGTGGCCAGATCGGCCGCCGCCGCCACACTCGCTTCATTGGTGATGTCGACGGCTGGGTCTGTGCGGCGGGAAAACCGAAAAACTGTTTGAAAGCGGCCGCTGTCGTCCAGCCGGTCTGCGATCGCGCTACCGATCGCGCCGTTCGCGCCGAACACGACGGCCACAGTCGCAGGGGACGTACCCCGGACCTTGGGCATTTGAGGCATGACGGTGAACTTCCGAAACAGAGGGGCTTTATTTGTTTACGGAAGCGACGGTCAATTGGTTCACCGGCGTGGCCTCAGTCGCCCTCGTCGATCCAGTCGTTGATCAGCCGGCGGGAGATTGAGTCCGTGCGCGGCAGGCGCGGACGATTGGGGTCCGTCTCGCCGTAGAATTCGCCGAACTGGGCCAGATCGGCGCGGGAAAACCATTTGGCTTCGCGGATTTCCGTGGGATCGACGTTGATGTCGTCGTTCAGCCCCCGGGCCCGGAAACCCAGCATGAGCGAGGCCGGGAACGGCCAGGGCTGCGATCCCCGGTAGGTCACGTCGTCGACGCGGATGCCGGATTCCTCCAGCACCTCGCGGGCGACCGCCTCCTCCAGGCTTTCGCCCGGCTCCACAAACCCGGCCAGGGTCGAATACATGGG
>DNMS01000231.1:0-509 GCA_003488105.1 Rhodospirillaceae bacterium | reverse complement strand
ATTTCTGCCGCCGGTGCCAATGGGTCATGCCCCGGGCATAGGCCAGGATCGTCGCCTCGTCGGCGGCGAGCAGGCGACCGACCTGGCGCAGGTCCTCGAAGGTGGCGCCGTTGATCAGGTCCGGCAGGGCGTGTTCTTCGTGATGGGACAGGTCGACGGCGAAATAGGGGGCATCGTTCCATAACCCCAGGAACACCTGCACGCTGGACTGCGTCGTGACGGTGACCGCCGCGGCGCCGGTCAGCCAGCCGGCGCGCGGCCCCCCGTCTGATTTGTCGTCGCCTGGTTCCACCAGATTGCGGTCGCGCCATACGGGGGCGATCCGCGCCTGGGGATGGCTGAGGAGTTCCGCGATCCCGGCGCTATCGCGCCGCCGGTCGCCGGCCCGGTCCAGGGGACCGCCCGTATACATCAATCTTTTCGGCATCCGGGAAAATTGGCACAGGCACCGGCCCTTGGCAACGGCCCAAACGGTCCCCGCGATTTATCCCCAGCAGGGATGTGCGCCG
>DNMS01000230.1 GCA_003488105.1 Rhodospirillaceae bacterium | reverse complement strand
CGCGGCTTGCCCGCACGCGGTTCAGAACCCGCGTCGCCCGGTCCGGGTAATGGGCCTGCAGCCATTCAGCGAACAGATCCGCGACCTCACCTGGCAGGCGCAGCAGAACATAGCCCGCCGCCGTCGCCCCCGCCCGCGCGCCCGCCGCGATGATGGCGTCCAGTTCCATGTCGTTAAGAGCCGGGATCATGGGTGCGGCCAGCACCGTCACGGGCACGCCGGCGCGCGACAGACCTTCAACAGCGCGCAGGCGCTTGGCCGCCGTCGGCGCCCGCGGTTCAAGCCGCCGCGCCAGCCGCCGGTCCAGGGTCGTCACGGAAACCGCGACCGACGCCAACCCCTTGGCCGCCATGGGCGCCAGGATGTCGAGATCACGCAGCACCAGATCCGACTTGGTGGTGATGGAGACGGGATGGTTGCAGGCGGCCAGAACCTCCAACACGCCGCGGGTAATCCCGAACCGCCGTTCGATCGGCTGATAGGGGTCCGTATTGGCGCCCAGTTGCAGGGTCTGGCAGCGGTAGGACCTGGCCGCCAGTTCGCGGCGCAGTAATTCCGCCGCGTCATGCTTGGCGAACAGCTTGGTTTCGAAATCCAGCCCCGGCGACAGCCCCAGATAGGCATGGCTCGGCCGCGCGAAGCAATAGACGCAGCCGTGTTCGCAGCCGCGGTAAGGATTGAGCGAACGGTCGAAGGGAATGTCGGGCGAGGTGTTACGCGCAATCACCTTGCGCGCCGTGTCGGGGAGGACCTGGGTGCGCGGCGGCGGCAGGTCGTCGTCATCCCTCCATCCGTCGTCCACGGCCTCCCGCGTCAGGCGCTCGAAGCGGCCGTCCTGGTTCGAAACGGCACCTCGCCCCTTCGTGGCACCCCCGGATTTGAAAGATGTCGACATGGGATGAGGATATCGCGACATAAGAACAATACAAGAACATTTATGATGGTGATTGTTGTACGCAGTATCACATGAAGGCCGCCGAGTTCCCTCGCTTGCGCCCGCCAACTCCTATATGCTCGCCACCGGCAGCAAGGAGACCGCATTGCCCAATTTCCATATCTATCCCGTCGCCGACGGAGATTCGTTCTGGGTCAAGGCCTCGAGCAGCGAAGAAGCCCGCAAGCTGATCGTCCTGAACGTGCCGGACGCCCCCAACGCGGCGGAAACGTCGCAATACCGTTGCGAGGAGGACGATCAGAAATCGCCTCCCCATGGCCTGATCTACCATCAGGCGGGCCGCCCGATCACCATCACCCGGCGCTAAACCGCCAGTCTGCCCACACGACGGGCCGCCACCCCACGCACCTGGACAAGAGTCCCGGTGACAGAGCCGCCATGGTTTGTTAGAGTTTCGTTAAGGTTACGGGCTGGACGTTTTCCGGCCCGCCGCGGAATAACATGGTCTGGGCATGGGGACATGAGCAAGATCAAGGAAATCATCGACGGCATCCTCGACGGTCTGGCCGAACTTCTGGCTCCGCCGCCGGCGCCCGTGCCGATCCCCGTGCGCAACCGCCCGCAGCAGCGCCCCCGGCGCTGACCCCCGGCCTTTCCGACGCCTGCCATGAGCCCCTGCCGGTGCCGCGCCGCCATCGGAGCCTGATGCCGTGAGCGATCTGCCGCCAGATAACGAGCCGCCGGAAGATGCCGACGAAGAAATACCGGACACGCCGCCCGTCGCCGCGCGGAACATCGTGCCCCCGACCCTCAGCATCGTCATCCCCACCCTGAACGCCGCCACGACCCTGGGCCGCGCCCTGGACAGCCTGTCCGGCGGCGGCATCGATTTCGAGGTCATCGTCGCCGACGGCGGCTCGACCGACGGAACCCAACGCATCGCCCGCGCCTTCGACGCCAAGGTCGTCGCATCCCCCCAAGGGCGCGGACCGCAGTTGGCCGCCGGTGCGGCGGCGGCGGCGGCGCCGTGGCTTCTGTTTTTGCACGCGGACAGCGCCCTGCAACGCGGCTGGCAGATCATCCTGCGCGGCTTCACCGGTAACCGGGAAAACCATTTCCGGGCCGGATACTTCCAACTGATCCTGGACGATCCGGCGCCGCAAGCGCGGCGGGTGGAAGACTTGGCCAACTGGCGGGCCAGGCATCTGGGCCTGCCTTATGGCGACCAGGGATTGGTGATTTCGCGGCCGTTCTACGACTTCCTCGAAGGCTACCAACCCCTGCTGCTGATGGAGGACGTGGACCTGGTGCGCCGCATCGGCAACAATCGCCTGACTCCCCTGCCCTCGGCCGTCACGACCTCGGCCCTGCGTTATCGCAAGGGTGGTTGGTGGCTGCGTCCGCTGCGTAACCTGTTTTGCCTGGGCCTGTACTATGCCGGCCTGCCGCCGCGCTGGATCGCGCCGTTGTACAAGTGAGAACCCGCCCCCTGCAGAACCATCTGGTCATTTTCGCCAAGGCGCCGCGCCTGGGCCGCGTGAAGACACGTCTGGCGCGGCACATCGGCGGCGTCGGCGCCTGGGCCTTCTACCGGGGCATGCTGGCAGGATTGACACGACGCCTGGGCCGGGACCGGCGCTGGCGCTGCTGGCTGGCCGTGTCGCCGGACCAAAGCATTTTCGATCGGGGTCTGTGGCATGCCGCCGCGCCGGGATGCCGGTCCTTCCACAGCCAAGGCGGCGGGGACCTGGGTGCCCGCATGGCGCGGGTCATGGCGCTGCTGCCGCCGGGGCCGGTGGTGCTGATCGGGTCGGACATTCCGGGCATTCAGCCCAAGATGATCGCCCGCGCGTTCAAACTTCTGGGCCGCCATGACGCCGTGTTCGGCCCGGCCCCCGATGGCGGCTATTGGCTGGTCGGACTGCGTCGCCGGCCGCGCTTCATCGATCCCTTCGGCGGCGTGCGCTGGTCTACGGATCAGGCCTTGGCCGACAGCCGGGCCAATCTCGCGGGCCTCAGAATCGCCCTGATCGACGAACTGGAAGACGTCGACGATGGCCCGTCCTTCGCCCGCAGTCGGCTTAGAAAATGACGCTGCCGCCACGGGGGGCCGGTACGGCCGTCAGATGGCGGCGGCACAAGTCGGCGGCGGGGCCTCGGCCTTGCTGCCATGGGCCTGCAAGCGCACGTCGTTGATCAGGGTACGGCCCAGGGCGCGGTTGAAACGCCCCGTCAGGCGCTGCCCCAGGCTGCCGGTCAGGGCTTCCTTCCAGGTGTCCTGATACAGCACGTTACGCGACACCTCGCCGTTCACCGCCGAGACCAGCCGTGGCATCAGCCGGCAGACAGCATCCCGCGCGTCGCCGTTCGGCACGTCGATGGCGATCGATACGATCACCACCTTGTCTTCGTTCTTTTTCTTCTTGAGCGTCCAGCCGCCGATATGGACCGCGATCGGCGCCATACGGACCACGGACGGTTCCCGATCGAAGGCACGCGTCCCTCCTCCCGGAAGCGCAACATCGAACCCCGTCCCGATGGCGGCAACCGACCCCACCGTGCCTGCGGCGACGGTGCTAGCGATCAAAACGCTTTTGATAAACCCGGGCATCCTTCCCTCTCCGAAATGGCTTCGGAAGTTCGGCCGCACCCTCGATATGTTTTTTTGATGGACCGCGCGGGCGTTCATTTACCCGACGTAGTCTTGAGAATACTTTGCTCAATCCTGCTGACAAGCACGCCAAAGGTCTAGGTTCCGCGCGCCAACCGGTTCATCCACGCGGCACCCGCGGGCGGCGGTCAGGTCGCGTCCGGGCAGGTGGTCGGCGGGATGTCCTTTTTGTCCTGATAGGCGGTCAGGAACACATCATCGACCACGCGGCCCCCCAGTGCCTTGTTAAAGCGCTGCTGCAATTGGCCGGTCAGGTTTTTGGGAATCGCGTCCTGGGCATTGCCGGAATAATTGACCAGATTGGCGAAGGCCGTGTTCAGGGAAGACACAAGGCGGGGCATCAGCTGACACACCTTGGCCGCGTTGTGCCCGCCGGTCACCCGCATGCCGACGGAAACCAGAAGCTGCCTAGCCTTCTCTTTGCTTTTCAGACTGTAGCCGCCGACCTGCACGGCTTGCGGGCGCATGCGCACGGTATGCACCTTGTCATCCTTGACTGTGGTCGCGGATACGGCGGCGCTCGGCTCCGAGCTGACCCAGATGCCGATCCCGGCGATGCCGCCGATCACCAGGATCGACGCGGCAACGCCGATCAACAGGCTTTTCATGAACTTGTCCATCGGGCCCCCTTAGACGCGGCAAATCCAGCACAGGAATGATATCAAAACTATAGTGAAACTGGCGGGCAAAAATGCCGGCTCCACCGCAACCGCAAGGATACGTGATAAAACTTTCAGGAAACTGACGTTTTCAGGATTCGCTGATTCGGGTTTTCCACAGCCCATATCGAGATCTGTGGATAACCAAACGGGCGAAAAGGGAGCGAATCGGCCTCGGTGCCGCGACGACCGAACGCCGACGAAGGCATGCCCCCGTCGGCGGTTCGGTTTCGGCGTATTCATTCACGCAGCCTGCGGGAACAGCCGCCGCATGGTCTTATTTGCTCGGTGCCAGGAAGCCCAGGGCCTTCGCCACGCTGTCACAGGCAACATCGTTGATCTGCGTCTTGGCGGCCATCTTCGCCTTGTCGATGTTCTTGTTGAAGCCCCGCGACGCGGTCTTGTCCAGGCCCGCCTTCGCCTTCTTGAATTCGCCTTCGGCGGCCTTGATGGCGGCCTTGGGATCGGCCATGCAGTCTTGGGCCTGAACGGCCGTGGTGACGGCAACAAACGACAGCATCACGGCAACCGCCGCGGCCGGCAATGCGACACGCATCTTTTGAGTTCTCCGATGGATACGTTGCGGCCCGTGTTGGCCCTGCCGTCCCGGCACCGGGCGCGCGGCCGCTTTTCCGTTACGGATTTGGCGCCGGACCGGGCCTTTCGTCAATATGGATTTTTTGCTGGCCGGGCTCGCGTTTTCGGCATCCCGCCTAGGCCAGATGTTCCTTCAAGCGCGGCATTAGTTCGACGAAGTTGCATCGATCAAGCGGCATTCACTGGGAAAGAATTAATGGCGAGAAAGCAGTATGATGAAGATCAGAGTGGTAAAAATAATCGGTAGCCACGGGCCAATCGCAGCGGCCAAAATTCCCATAAAAATCAAAAGTGCTATCCAAAATTGGATTTTCTGGCTGGAGTCTAATTCGTGGTAAAATCTGTGTGTTCTCAAATAAAATGGATACAAACCAAGTGTGACAAGAACGCGCCGAATTCCATCTGGAAGGAACCTATTAAATATGAGGCTGCGCCATCCGAGAACCCCATAAACCCGAGAGAAACAGTCAAAATTCTTAATCTTAGACGGATGTCGGTAACCAGGGAGCAATCCCATCGGCCACCTAACATTACGGTATACAGGACCGCTAGATACTGAATGCCACTTTCCACAACGGTAAAAAGGGCAAGTGCCCCACCAAAATAAACTTCTATATTGCCTGAATTTTTGAGTGAGGCGACCTGTGTCTCTATAATTTCTCCACCGGGCGACCGACCAAAATGAGCGCACAATCACCCCGCAATCAAAGCTGGAGTCAGACTCCTCATTAAACTTAGCGCTCCTTCAGGCGCGGCATCAGTTCGACGAAGTTGCAGGGCTTGTGGCGGATGTCCAATTGATGGACCAGGATCTCGTCCCAGCCGTCCTTGCAGGCCCCGGTCGATCCCGGCAGCACGAAAATATAGGTGCCGTTCGCTACCCCCGCGCAGGCGCGCGATTGAATGGTCGACGACTTGATCTTCTGAAAGCTGATCCAGCGGAACATCTCACCGAAACCGGGGATGATTTTTTCCGCGACGGCCTCAAGAGCCTCGGGCGTGACGTCGCGGCCGGTGACCCCGGTGCCGCCGGTCGAGATGATGCAATCGACGGCGGGATCGTTGATCCATTTTCGGAACTGATCGGCGATCACCGCGGCATCGTCCTTGACGATGGCGCGGTCGGCCAGCTTGTGCCCGGCCGCGGTCAGTCGTTCGACCAGGGTGTCGCCCGACCGGTCGTCGGCCAGGGTCCGCGTGTCCGATACGGTCAGAACCGCTATGTTAACGGGCAGAAATTCCATCTGTTGGCTCATCGAAAATCGCGACCTCCAGCTTGCCGTGGCCTAAGGCTTTGTAGACCGGCCATTGGCCGGCGGCAAGGGCGTCGAGGGACGGTTTGTCCTGGCCCAGGCGGTCGCGGTAGATCCACAGGTTGGCCAGCACCCGTTCGACGAAGTGGCGGGTTTCGAAGGCCGGGATGGTTTCGATGAACAGCAGCGGATCGTTCGTGTATTCGATGCGCCGCCGCCATTTGTTCAGGTTGCCGGGCCCGCCGTTCCAGGCTGCGGCAAGCAGCAGCAGATCACCCTGGATATGCGGTTCGGCAAGCAGCATGCCGATGTACTTCTGACCGAGCTTCAGGTTGAGGTCCGGATCATAAAGTTTGGGCAGGCGGTGGCGATGCAGGGACGAATCCTGGGCCACGAAGCTGGCCGTGCGCGGCATCAACTGCATCAGGCCGCGGGCCCCGGCCCAGCTTTTTGCCTTGGGGTTGAACTTGCTTTCCTGGCGGATGACCGCATAGACCAGCGCCCGGTCGACCGTGAAACCGCCCGACGGCAGCCACGCGGGCACCGGATAGGCGGCACCGTCGAATCCGCCGCCGTCCGGGAACAGGCGGTCGGACAGGCGCACGGCCAATCCGGCCATGCCGCCGGCATCGGCCAGCGCCAGGATGGCAAGTGCCTGGTTCTTGTCGGAAATGCGGGCCAGGTTGCGCAATTCGCGTTCCGCCCCCAGGTCCTGGCCGGCCTGCACCAGGGCCATGGCCCGGCGGCCGCGCGGGGCGTCGACGATGCGCCCGACGGCTTCGGCGACGACGGGCGGCGACGACCATTCGTAGGCGACCTCTTGACCCAGGATGCGGGCGGCAAGCAGGCCGTAGAACGTGCGCGCATGGCGGGCGGCACCGTTAAGATAATGCGTGACATGTTCCGGCTTGCGGGTGACCAGAAGCCCCCGCGCAGCCCAGAAGTTGGCGGCCCCGTCCATCCATTCGTCGTCGAAGCCGATGTCGGCGGCGGCACGGAAATGGGTCGTGGCCTTGTCGTAGTTGCCGGCCCGCCAGGCGATCAAACCCAAGGTCCAATGGCCGTCGGGCAGATACTTGCCCGACCGTTTCAAGGCGCCGTCCAGCCATTGGGCGGCCCAGTCCGTGCGCCGGTCGAAGAAATAGCGCGTCCCCAACTGCACCTTGGCCTGATCCATCTCGGCGGTGGAGAACAGTCGCCGGGCGTCCGGCGATTGGATCAGACGCTTGGCGATCAGGGTATGGCCGCGACGCAGGGACTTGGTGATCCTGTATTTCAGCGCCCGCGAGCGGCGGGCGTCGGCGCGGCTCAGCCGCTTGGTCGGCAGGACCTTGGCGGCCTTTTCCTCATCGTCCTGTTCGGACTGTTCGGCCTCGGCGGCGGCAACCGCTTCTTCCTCAAGGAATGTGGGCTGGCGCGGCAAGACGTCGGGCTTGTCCGGCAGGCGCCAGTTCTTCGGCCGGCGGCGCAGCGACAGTTGAGAGATGCG
>DNMS01000299.1 GCA_003488105.1 Rhodospirillaceae bacterium | reverse complement strand
ATAGGTCGACAGCACGCCGTTGCCGACGGACATGACGTCACAGCGGCGGATGGTCATGTTCTCGCCGATGGTGGCGATCATGTGTGTCAACTGGTCGGCGACCGTGCGGCCCGAACCCGGGAAATCGGCGGCCAAAAGTTTGTCCATGTCGCCGTCGGCGGCCAGTGCCAGGGACGCGACGCTACGGACGAACTCCTGAAACTGCTCGTTGCGCGACACAAAGTCGGTTTCCGAGTTCACTTCGACGACCGCACCCTTGTTGCCATCAACGGCAACGGCCACCAGGCCTTCAGCGGCGACGCGGCCGGATTTCTTGGCGGCGGCGGACAGCCCCTTGGTGCGCAGCCAGTCGACGGCCTGATCCAGGTCGCCGCCGTTTTCGGCCAGCGCCTTTTTGCAATCCATCATGCCGGCGCCGGTTTGTTCGCGAAGCTCTTTGACGAGAGCCGCAGTGATTTCAGCCATAGTTCTACCTTCTCTTCAGATCGTGTCGTCAGCCCGTACGCGCAGACGCGGTTAGGAAGCCGGCTGGGCTTCCCCACCTTCGGCGGGCGTTGCGGCCGCTTCGGAAGCAGCTTCCGGAGCAGCTTCGGCAGGCGCCTCGGGGGCGGCTTCGGCTTCCGGGGCCGTTTCGATGGCGCCACCGGCGTTCTCGTCGGCACCCAGATCAACACCCTTGGCGGTCAGCGACGCGGACAGGCCGTCCAGCACGGAATCGGCGACCAGATTGCAGTACATGGAGATCGCACGGATCGCATCGTCGTTGCCCGGAATCGGGAAGGTGATGCCGGCCGGATTGCTGTTGGAATCGATGACACCAACGACCGGAATGCCCAGCTTGTTGGCTTCGGCGACGGCGATGTCTTCCTTGTTGGTGTCGATCACGAAAATGATGTCCGGCAGGCCGCCCATTTCCTTGATGCCGCCCAGCGCGCGCTCAAGCTTTTCCTGCTCGCGGGTCAGGCCCAGCTGCTCGCGCTTGGTCAGGCCCTGGACTTCCTGGCCGCCCAGCTTGTTGTCCAGCTCCCGCAGACGGGCGATGGACTTGGAGATGGTCTGCCAGTTGGTCAGCATGCCGCCGAGCCAGCGGTGGTTGACGTAATACTGCCCGCACTTCTTGGCGGCTTCGGCAACCCGCGGCGAGGCCGCGCGCTTGGTGCCGACGAACAGGATGCGGCCGTTGGACGCGACGACGTCGCGCACGGCGGCAAGCGCCTGATGAAGCAAGGGAACGGTCTGCTGCAGGTCGATGATGTGGATGCCGTTACGGTCGCCGTACAGATACGACGCCATTTTCGGGTTCCAACGACGGGTGCTGTGACCAAAGTGAACGCCGGCTTCCAACAGCTGACGCATGGTGAACGACGGAATCGCCATGATAATCTCTTCTCCGGTTATGCCTCCGCAGGGTGTCATTCGGCCCCATGGCCGAACACCGGAGCGGCAATTCCCGTGAATTTGCACAGGCGCCGCGTCCCCGCGTGCGATATGGGCGTGGGTTTATAGGGTCAGGACGGCCCGATCAAGGGAAAAAAGCGTGACGTTCCGGCGAAGGACGGTCAGCCCTCGACGACCTCAAGCACGCCCTGGACCGACTTGATGGCCTGGATCACGGCCGGCGACACGGCGTAGCGGTCATTGAGGGACAGCACGACTTCGCGGTTGTCCTCCAGCCGGGGCACGACATAGACCGGCACCTGCCCCCTGCCCTGGCTTTCCAGCACCTCGCGCAGCGGCGCCAGCGGGCTTGCCCCGCCGATCACCACGGTGACGGAGCCGACGGCGTTCAAGGCGGCGCTCTCCAGCGGGCGCAGGCCCTGAACCATGAACCGCGGCGCCTCGGCTTCGATCTGCACTTCCATCTCGATCAGGAAGGAATTGCCTTCGGTCAGATGTTCGCGGGCGGCGGACAGAACTTCCGAGAACATGATCGCCTCGAACGTGCCCGTGGTGTCGGAGAAGCTGACGAAGGCATAGCGCGAGCCCTTGGCCGAGGTGCGCTCCTTCATGGCGACCAGCGTACCCGCCATGCGCCGGTGGCCGGGCCGGGCGGCGGTCAGGATTTCGACGTAGCTCATGACCTTGTGCTTTTCCAGCATGCTTTCGTAGGTCGCGAGCGGATGCGACGACAGGTAGAAGCCGACGGCGTCGAATTCTTCCTTGAGCCGATCCATGGGCGTCCAGTCGGCGATGTTGTCGAGGCGGATGTCCGGCACCTCGGGGGCGTCGCTGCCCCCGCCTCCGCCGAACAGGCCCATCTGGTCGGAAGTCCGATCCTGATGGGCGCTGACCGCTTCCTTCAGGATGCGTTCCAGCCCCGTGAACAACTGGCGGCGGTTGGGGTTGAGGCTGTCCAACGCCCCCGCGCGGATCAGGTTTTCCATCTGCCGCTTGTTGATGACCTTGGGGTCCAGGCGATGGGCGAAGTCGGCGACGTCATTGAACGGCCCGCCGTCCTTGCGCGCCTCGACCAGCGACGCCATGGCGCCCTCGCCCACGTTCTTGATGGCGGCGAGCGCATAGCGAATGGCGCTCGTGCCGTTTTCACGCTCGACCGAGAACTTGACCTGCGATTTGTTGACGTCCGGCGACAGCAGATCCACGCCCATGCGGTCAAGTTCCTGCTTGAAGATGTTGAGCTTGTCCGTGTTGTGCTGGTCCAGCGTCATCGAGGCGGCGAGGAATTCGACCGGGTGGTTGGCCTTAAGATAGGCCGTCTGATAGGCAACCAGGGCATAGGCGGCGGCGTGCGATTTGTTGAAACCGTAGCCCGCGAACTTGGCGACTTGGTCGAAAATGTCCGAGGCCTTGCGGCCGTCGACCTCGCGCTGCACGGCGCCGTCGACGAACAACTGGCGCTGCTGGTCCATCTCCTCCTTGATCTTCTTGCCCATGGCGCGGCGTAGAAGATCGGCGCCGCCCAGCGTATAGCCGGACAACAACTGGGCCGCCTGCATGACCTGTTCCTGGTAAATCATGATGCCGAAGGTTTCGGTCAGGATCGGCTCCAGGATCGGGTGCAGGTAATCGGGCGTCTCCTCGCCCTTCTTACGGGCGATATAGCTCGGGATGTTGTCCATGGGCCCCGGGCGGTACAGCGCCACGACGGCGATGATGTCCTCGAAAGTATCGGCCTTCATCTGGCGCAGCACGTCGCGCATGCCCTGACTTTCCAGCTGAAACACCCCGGTCGTCTCGCCGCGGCCGATCATCTCGAAGGTCGCGGTATCGTCCAGCGGGATGGTCGACAGGTCGATCTCGACCCCCTTCTCGCGGCACAGGTCCACCGCCGTCGCCAGCACCGTCAAGGTCTTCAGGCCCAAAAAGTCGAACTTCACCAGCCCCGCACTTTCCACGAACTTCATGTTGAAGCCCGTGACCGGCAGGTCGGAGCGCGGATCGCGGTACAGCGGGATCAGTTCCTGCAGCGGCCGGTCGCCGATGACCACGCCGGCGGCGTGGGTCGAGGCATGGCGGAACAGCCCTTCCAGCTTCATCGCCAGGTCGACCAGATGCTGAACCTGGGGGTCTTCCTTCATCATCTGGCGGATTTGCGGCTCGCCCTCGACGGCTTCGCCCAGGGTCACCGGATTGGCCGGATTGTTAGGCACCAGCTTGCAGATTTTATCGATATAGCCGTAGGGCATCTGCAGCACGCGCCCGACATCGCGCAGCACGGCGCGGGCCTGCAGCTTTCCGAAGGTGATGATCTGCGCCACGTGGTCGTCGCCGTATTTCTTCTGGACGTAGCGGATGACTTCGTCCCGCCGGTCCTGACAGAAATCGATGTCGAAGTCGGGCATGGACACGCGTTCCGGGTTGAGGAAGCGTTCGAACAGCAGCCCGAACCGCAGCGGGTCCAGATCGGTGATCAACAGCGACCAGGCGACCACGGACCCGGCGCCGGAACCACGGCCCGGCCCCACGGGAATGCCCTTGTCCTTGGCCCAGCCGATGAAGTCTGCGACGATCAGGAAGTATCCCGGAAAGCCCATCTCGTTGATGACGCCGAGCTCGTAATCCAGGCGCTCCCGGTAGGGGGCCGCCGCGGCGTCCCGTGCGGCATCGTCCATGCCGTCGCTGAACACATGAGTAACCAGCCGCTTTTCCAGCCCGGCCACGGCCTGGGCGCGCAGTTCGTCCTCTTCCGTGCGGCCCTCGCCGCAGTCGAAGGGCGGCAGGATCGGCGCGATCTTTTCGACCATGAAGGCGCAACGCTTGGCGATCACCAGGGTGTTGTCGACCGCTTCAGGCAGATCCTCGAACACCCGGCGCATGTCGGCGGCGCCCTTGAACCAGTGCTCCGGGGTCAGGCGGCGGCGTTCCGCTTCCGAGACATAGGCGCTTTCCGCGATGCAGATCAGGGCGTCATGGGCCTCGAACATGTCGGGCGTGGGATAGAAACATTCGTTGGTGGCGACCAGCGGCAGGTCCAGGC
>DNMS01000241.1:12831-14788 GCA_003488105.1 Rhodospirillaceae bacterium | reverse complement strand
GGTCTTGGCCTTGCCTTCATAGAGCTTCTCGGGCGCGTTCTTGGCCGATTTCAACATGGTGTCGAGCAGACCATCGCCGGCCCGCGCGGGCACCGTCGTCAGCATCAACATCACTACCGTCAGGGAAAGCAGGGCCTGGATAGGGGCCGATGGACAACGGCGATGGCGATAAGGCATAGGGGCAAAGGTCCTCGATTGTGCAGAGGAGAAAACGATATCACGACGTTAGCTATTATGGCATTGCGCGAAATTATTCAAAGTTGCGTGAAGGGTGGGAGCCGGGCTCGCATTAACCATGAAATTACCCCATAATCAGGGCTATGGTTGAGGTTGTCTCCGGTTCAGGTATTGCGCGTATCCTGTCCTATAACGAGGTGCAGGAGGACCGTGCCGCCCGTCAAAACGTGATTCGTGCGGCAGACGCCCGTGACCGGCGGTTGGAGATTCGCGCGGCGACGCTCAGCCGGAGTCTGGAGAATGAGACGCTTGAGATTGCGTCGTCCACGGGCCTGTTTTCTGACGACGCTTTTTCTAATTCCAACGATGGGGGGGCTCTCGTCGGGGCCGTTGATGAGCGGTCTGCCGACGGGCCGGCCAGGCGCCCCAATTTTGCCGATATGGTTGCAGACCCCCAATTCGTCAACGATGCGTTAGAGGATATGCAGGGGATTGAGCGTCGTATCTCACGAGAAGAAAGCCGGCGGTTATCGGCGGTTCTCGCCGACAAACTGTTACGAACACACTTCATTTCCATGATCGATCCCGGGCGGGCGATGACGATGCTTAGCCCGCGCGACATCGCGCGGCCGCTCGAAGAAGACGGCTAACCGCAGACGGACGTCAATTCAGGACGGCGGCGTCAGGCGAGGAGTCGGAAAGCAGTTCCTGGGTCGCTCGCGCGACGCGGAGCCAGACAGAGCGCGCGGCCCGGTCCCCCCGGTCTTGCATCTGATCTGCCTTCACCTGTGCGCCGATGGGCGCCATTTCGCCGAATTCCTGAATCAACAGATTAGCGGCGCGGTAGATTTCACTGTCGGTGGCCATGGCGGTTGCCTTTACTCCAGGGGCCCGGCCTTGTCAGGGCGGGGTATTCAAGCGGCCTTACTGTTTAAGGGACTGGCTGATTTTCAGAACTTCCGTCAGGGTGACGCCCAGGCGGTCCTCGACGACCACGACCTCACCCTTGGCGACCAGCCGGTTGTTGGCATGGATTTCGATGTTCTCGCCGACGGTACGGTTCAGTTCCACGACGGCACCACGGCCGAGCTTCAAGATCTGGCTGATCGGCATTTCCGCCGTGCCGAGGACGGCGGTGATTTCCACCTGAACGTCATAGAGAGCATGAACCTTTTCAGATTCCTTCTTCTCTTCGGGGGCGGTGTCTTCAGCCATTGCCTTGCTCCGTTATCCGGCGGTGAGTGCGGCCATTCGGGCCTGTGGCCCGCCGTCGGCAGGGTCTTCATCTGCCATTAACCGTGAATTTGACCAGGGAAACCTTAAACTTTCCTTATCGCCGGGCGGATTCTATCACGGCGTCCCGAATTGCGCACATGGCCGACGGACCTGCGCGGGCAGGTCAAATCCCGCTGCCTTGGTCGAGAAGGCCCGTCAGATGCTGCACCCGGGCCAGCAGGGCATGCAGAGCGTCATCACGAAACCCCAGCAATTCCAACTGACTAAGCGTTTTTATCAGGTAATCGCGGTTGAGCCCGCTTTGCCCCGAGGCCGCCATGATCAGTTCCGCCGACCGCGCCGGGCCAAGGTCGCCCGCGTATTGCGGATGGGTCGGGTCCGTCACGAAGGTATAGGCGGTGACAGGCTGCCCGTTTTCAAGTGTCGCCGTGACGATTGCCGGGCGGTAGGCGTAGCCGGTCAACTCTCGTTCATTCAGGTAGGCGACGACCGCGTCGCGATCGGCGGGGGCGAAACGCAGGGCGATGCCCCGGCAGTCGCCGCC
>DNMS01000241.1:12477-12634 GCA_003488105.1 Rhodospirillaceae bacterium | reverse complement strand
TTGTCCAGGCCCAGGACCAAGCCGGGTTTGGCCGGTGTGCCCCGGTAGTGGTGGGAGTAGATGCAGAACGCGCGGTGAAACCCGTCGAGCGCGGCGGACTGGCGGTCCGTGTACGCGAACCCGGGATTCCACATGAGCGAGCCATAGGCGAAAACCC
>DNMS01000241.1:9952-12269 GCA_003488105.1 Rhodospirillaceae bacterium | reverse complement strand
GTCCCACATCAGCGAGCCATAGGCGAAAACCCATTCGACGGTGCTCAGCGCGGCGGCATCAACCATGACCCTGAGCGGACACCTTTTCCTCTACGAAATCAAGGCGGTCTTGGCCCCAGAACAGTTCCCCGTCGATGACATAGGTCGGCGCGCCGAACACGCCGATGCTTTTCGCCTGTTCCGTATAGGCCTGGGCAATATCGTCGACCTCGGCGGTGTCTGCGCTTGCCAGCAGGTGTGCGCTGTCCAACCCCATGCCGTCCATGATCTCGGCCAGGGTCGCCGGATCGGCAATGTCCTTTTCATCGACCCAGACCACGCGCATGAACGCATGGACCAGTTCCCCCAATCGTTGGGCGGCGAGCCCATCCT
Source organism: Rhodospirillaceae bacterium (assembly GCA_003488105.1). Next base: position 11,897 of record DNMS01000241.1, on the reverse strand, counting down.
TCTTGGCGGCCAGGATCAGCCGTCGCGCCGTCTTGTCGGCGGCGGGAAAGAATGCAGGCTCCAGCGTCAGGGGCACGCCGAGCCGGGCGCGCCAGCGTTTCAGTTCCATCATGCGGTAGGCGACCCGTTGCGGCGGGCGTTTCGCGAGTGGCAGGCCACCGGAGACGGCGAAGACCTCGCCCATGTCGACCGGCTTGTGATTGATCCGCCAGCCGTGCCGGTCGGCAATAGCACGGAACCGGGCATCCCCCAGATAGGACCATGGCGAGGTCACGGTGAAATAGTAGTCGATCGTTTTGGACATCACTGTTCCTGTTCAAGTGGAAGAAGACGCGATTCGACGCTGAAGAGGCCCGCGCGGAATGTCGAGGGGAGCGGTGGAAATTGTCAAAAATGGCTGAAAACCGATGGTTTATCCGGAAATATAAGCCAATTCGAGGAGCTCGTTGACATTGAAAGTAGCGGACGGCAACGATTGTCACATAACCATAACAAAAGACATTCCGCTGCTTGCGCTTTTCTTTCGGATGCGGAGGCAGGGGACCCGGAGGAAACAAATCCGGAAGGCGCGCTGAAAAAAGGGGCTGGCGGATGAGGCACCCGACCAAGGACGGCGACAAGATTTTCGAAGTCGCCATCTACAACAAGGATGTCCGGTCACTCGTTAAGGACAATCAATCCCATTCTTTCTTCGACGACAACTGGGCCGATGCCCAGGTTCACGATGTCGTCGCCACTGACGAAGACACGGCCCGCGAGATGATCGCCGAGCGGTTCCCGCCCGACGATGGTTTCGTCATTCAATGGGTGGACCAGGCGTCTTGACCTAGGGCTTGTGGACAGCCGCTGAAGCTTAAGAAGAAGCTTGAAACGGTTGGTGGTCAGGTGTCGCCGGTCTTTGCCCGTTCGGCGTCGCGCAGGTCCTTGCGCTTGATCTTGCCGGTCGCGGTCATGGGCAATTGATCGACGAATTCGATCTGCCGCGGGTATTCGTGGGATGACAGGCGCGTCTTCACGAATTCGCGGATGTCTCGTTCCGTCGTGGTCCCGCCTTCAAACCCTGGCATCAGCACGATGAAGGCCTTGACCGCTTCGGTGCGGATCGGGTCGGGTACGCCGATCACGGCGGCCAATTGCACCGCGGGATGGCGGCTCAGGCAGTCCTCGATTTCGCCGGGACCGATGCGGTATCCGGCCGAGGTGATGACGTCGTCGCCGCGCCCGACGAACCACAGATAGCCCTCGTCGTCGCGGTAGCCCGTGTCGCCCATGCGCCACCAGCCGTCCCGCAGGTTGGCCTGGGTGGCGGCCGGGTTTTTCCAATATTCCAACAGCAAGACCGGATCGGGCGCGCGGCAGGCCAGGTCGCCCTCGCGTCCCGGCGGTAGGATATTGCCGTCGCCGTCGATGACGTCGACCGCGTGCCCCGGGGCGGGGCGGCCCATGGCACCGGATTTGGCTTCCATGATCTCGGCGCAAGTGGCAACGACCACGTTGCATTCCGTCTGGCCGTAGAATTCGTTGATGGTCAGGCCCAGGGCTTCGCGGCCCCATTGGATCAGCTCGGTCCCCACGGGTTCCCCCGCCGAGGCGACGGAACGCAGGTTGAGCGCATGGCGGTCTCGGGGCGGCGGCAGCTTGCTCATGAGGCGCAGCGCCGTCGGCGGCATGAAGGTGTTGCGCACGCCCAAGCGCGCCATCAAGGCAAGCGCCTCCTCGGGATCGTACTTGCGCGCGCGATGGGCGACCACGGGCACGCCGTGGTGCCAGGCGCACATGAGGGTGTTCATCAGCCCGCCGATCCAGGCCCAGTCGGCGGGCGTCCACATCAGGTCGCCGGGCTGGCCCAGGAAGTTGTGGAACATCTCCACCCCCGGCAGATGACCCAGCAGGCAGCGGTGGGCATGCAGCGCCCCCTTGGGATTGCCCGTGGTGCCCGAGGTAT
>DNMS01000241.1:6128-9738 GCA_003488105.1 Rhodospirillaceae bacterium | reverse complement strand
ATCGACGGGCCGGAACGCGTCGGACGCGCGGCCGAGCGCCCCCCAGAAATCCGTGAACCCGGCACCGTCGGCCCCGGCGTCGATGACGTAGACTTGTTTGAGGTCCGGCAGGACGTCGGCCAGGGCCGCGATCTTGGGATAATTGGCGAGGTCCGTGACCAGGGCGGCGGCCCCTGAATCGACAAGTCGAAAATTCAGCGCATCCTCGCCGAACAGGGTGAACAGGGGGACAGAGATCAGGCCCGCCTTCCATGCCGCGACATGGGTCAAGGCCGCCTCCACCGACTGCGGCAGCAGCACGGCGACGCGGTCACCCCGCGCCAGCCCGTGGGCCTGGAACATGTTGGCGGTCTGGTTGGACAAGGCGCGCAGGGCCCCGAAGCTGTAGGTCACCAGGTCGCCCTCGGCCGAGGTGACGATCAAGGCCGGTGCGTCGGTGTCGCGCGCCGCGTTTTTGTCACAGACATCGACGCCCATGTTGAACCGCGCCGGGATGTCCCAGGCGAAGGTGTCGTAGAGCCTGTCGTAGCTGTCGGTCCTGGTCAGCATGCTCTGCCCGTTCTCCCAAGCGGCCGGGGCCATGTCCCGGATGCGGTACGGAAGGGGCCGCCGGTTACTTGAAAGCCGCCATGTCCTGACCGTCGGATTCGAAGTAGCGGTAGGCCTCGACCGTTTCGATCACCACGCCGTCGTAGCCCTGGGCCAGCAGGCCGAAGGTGAAGGAATTGGCGTTGCCGTAGAGGATGTTGTGCCATTCGGGCCGCCAGTATTCGACGAAGTAGCGGTCCGGGTCCGTGGGGTAGGGGGCGGTGATCCAGCGCGGTGCGCCCGACTGCCAGCCCGCCTTCCAGTAAAAACGGTAGGTCGCCGCCGTGCCCACATCCATGCGCGCGAGGACCAGACGGCGGGCACCCAGTTTCTTGTACTTCAAGGTTTCGATCGCGCGTTTGGAGAACGGTTTGCGACCGTGGAATACGTCGACGATGACCATGTCGTAATTGGTGTCGTGGAGTTTCAGCGCGAATTCGTCTTCCTGGCCGAAAGCGGTGGTATCGCGCAGATAGAGATAGTTTTCAGCGCCCGACATGGACAGGACATGGTTGGAATTTTCGTGAAACGGCCTGGCCGGATAGGGCGGCAGGCTGTTCATGACGGACAGTTCCTTGTGGGCGACGAAGGGCAGGAAGCCTTGCTTGCGGCTGGCGGCCAGAACCTCGTCGATCTTTTTCGGGTCGCGGGCGAAATCCATGGTCAGGATGCTGACCCGGTCGCGTTTGGCGACTTCGACCAGATGGGCGAAGGTTTCCTTCATCTCCTTGGACGTCGGCTGTCCGAAGGTTTCATAGCCGTAGAACATGCTGTCCTGCAGGATGGCGTCGATCGACATCATGTAAGCGCGGGCCGGATAGACCTTTTTCTCGTCCACTTCGTCGCGCTTTTGCAGAAGCTCCATGCCGTTGTGCGCGATGATGACGAATCCGGGGTTCTTTTCGCGGGCGAATTTGGCGATGTTGGTGATCAGACGGCGCATTTCGTCGCGGTAATTGGTCAGCTTGCCGAGCACGGGCGCGCCGGGGCCGGCAGGGTCGGCCTGCACCGGCTCACCCTGGGCGCGCACCTGACCCGGCGCCTGTGCCGCCGCGGGCGTGAGGGCGCTAATGGCCAGAAGGGCGGCGCTCAGGATGCCTGAAAGGACGGTCGGACGGAATGCGGTCATGGTCTTCCTGTCGATGCTTTTTCCCGCCGATACCATAGTGGGCAAGGGTTAATCAGTCCTTATCCGGCAGTGATCCGCAGCATAGCACGGCGGCGGCGGCGCGGTGAATGGGACCGCGATTTCTCCTGTCCAGCCCCTATCGGTTCCTTGTCCGACGGCGGGGTGGAGAGTAGATTTCCGCCATGCAACCCGAATACCGGCCCACGGCCTGCCCCCACGATTGTCCGTCCACCTGCGCCCTTGAGGTCGAGGTCCTTGACGACCACACCATCGGCCGCGTGCGGGGCAACCCCCGCAACGATTACACGGCGGGCGTGATCTGCGCCAAGGTCGCGGCCTATCGCGAGCGGGTCCATCATCCGGAGCGTTTGACCCACCCGCTGCAACGTGTCGGTGCCAAGGGGTCGGGGGAATTCCGCCAGATTTCCTGGGATCAGGCCCTGGACGAGGTTGCGGAAGCCATCGAACGCGCCCGCGTGGCGCATGGCGCCGAGGCGGTCTGGCCCTATCATTTCGCCGGCACCATGGGGCTGGTGCAACGTGACAGCATCCACCGTTTCCGCCATGCCTTCGGGTTTTCCCGGGAACACGAAACGATCTGTGTGACGACGGCCTGCAACGGCTGGGTCGCCGGGCACGGCAAGATCTGGGGGGCCGATCCGCGCGAGATCGGCGAATCGGACCTGATCGTCGTCTGGGGCGGCAATCCTGTCTCAACCCAGGTCAACGTGATGACCCATATCGCCAAGGCGCGGAAGACGCGCGGCGCAAAACTGGTCGTCATCGATCCTTATCGTACGCCGACGGCGGAAGCGGCGGACATCCACATTCCGATCCGTCCTGGCACGGACGGCGCCCTGGCCTGCGCAGTCATGCAGGTGCTGTTCGCGGAAAACCTGGCCGATTGGGACTACATGCGCGATTTTTCGGACGGCCCGGAACGCCTGCAGCAGCACCTGACCACGCGCACACCCGAATGGGCAGAGGAAATTACCGGCATCCCGGCCGACGACATCCGTGATCTGGCCCGGCTCTACGGCCGGACGGAACGCGCCTATCTGCGCGTCGGCTATGGCTTCACGCGATCGCGCAACGGGGCCGCCAACATGCATGCGGTGACCTGCCTGCCGGTGGTTACGGGCAAATGGAAGCACCGGGGCGGCGGGGCGCTGTTTTCCAACCGCGAGCTTTACGGCGTCGACGGCACCCTGATCAAAGGGCTCGACGTGGTCGATCCGAATACACGTGCGTTGGACATGTCGCAGATCGGCCGCGTGCTGACGGGTGACGCCAAGGCGCTCAAGGGTGGGCCGCCGGTCACCGTTCTGTTCACCCAGAACATCAACCCGGCCGAAGTGGCCCCGGAAACGACTCGGGTCATCGACGGCATGATGCGCGACGACCTGTTCACCTGCGTGCACGAACAGTTCATGACGGCCTCGGCCAAGCTGGCCGACATCGTTCTGCCGGCGACCATGTTCCTTGAGCACGAGGACATGTATCAGGGCGGCGGCCATTTTTATCTCCAGGTTCACAAGGCGCTGATCGAGCCCCTTGGTGAATGCCGGTCCAACGTCGAGGTCATCAACGGGTTGGCGCGGCGTTTGGGATCGGACTATCCGGCATTCCACATGACGGCCTGGGAGCTGATCGACGATGCGTTGAAACGCAGCGGCCGGCCCGGCGCCGACGAAGTTCTGGCCGAAGGCTGGATCGACTGCACCAAACCGTTCGAGGAGGCGCATTTCCTGAACGGTTTCGGCCATGGCGACGGCAAGTTCCACTTTGCCGCCGACTGGTCGAAGATCGGCGCGGACTGCGACGCCATGTCGGCCTTGCCGGATCACTTGGACGTCATCGACGAGGCGACGGAGGCTCATCCCTATCGTTTGG
>DNMS01000241.1:3734-6091 GCA_003488105.1 Rhodospirillaceae bacterium | reverse complement strand
TGTCGGCCCTGCCGGACCATCTCGACGTTATCGACGGCGCGACCGACGCCCATCCCTACCGTCTGGTCGCCGCGCCGGCGCGGCGGTTCCTCAATACCTCGTTTACGGAAATGCCGTCCAGCCGCAAGAAGGAAGGTCGCCCCATGGCTTTGGTCCATCCCGATACCTGCAAAACGCTTGGCCTGGAGGAGGGAGACCGGGTGCGCCTGGGCAACGACTTGGGCGATCTTGTCGTGCATGTCCGGCCGTTTGACGGGCTGCAGGCCCATACGGTGGTGGTCGAGGGCATCTGGCCCAACGAGGCCTTCGAGGAAGGACGCGGCATCAACACGATCGTCAGCGCCGACGCGGCGTTGCCGGGCGGCGGGGCCGCGTTCCACGATACCGCCATCTGGATGCGCCCGGCGTGAGCGGGCAGGGCATGCAAGGCCACGTCATCGTCGTCGGTAACGAGAAGGGCGGTAGCGGCAAATCGACCACCGCCATGCATCTTGCCGTGGGTCTGATGCGGGCCGGACACAGCGTCGCCGTGCTCGATACCGACATCCGCCAGGGATCGCTGCGCCGGTTTCTGGAAAACCGCCGCGCTTATGCCCGCACGATCAAGGGCCATGTCCCGATGCCGGAATTCTTCGACGTCGCCCCCTCGGGCGGCGACGGTACGGACACCTTTCCGGGCGTTCTCGCGGCGGCCCGCGCGGCGGCCGAGGTCGTCATCATCGACACCCCCGGCAGCGCCACGCCCCTGTCGGAAGCCGTCCATTCCCATGCCGATACCCTGGTCACGCCCCTGAACGATAGCTTTGTCGACTTGGACGTTCTGGCCCGGGTCGAGGTCAGCAACGAGATGACCGTGAAGGGTCCCAGCCAATACGCGGAAATGGTCTGGAAGCAGAAGATCGTCCGCGCCCGGCGCGACGGCGGCAAGATGGATTGGATCGTGCTGCGCAACCGCCTGAGCCCGCTTGATTCGCGCAATCGTCAGGAGATGGAGAAGGCGCTCAACCAACTGGCCCAGCGCATCGGCTTCCGCTTTCTGCCCGGGTTCGGTGAACGGGTGATCTACCGCGAACTGTTCCTGGCCGGTCTGACCATCATGGACATCAAGGAAACCGGCGACCCGGCGGCCATGTCCATGTCGCATCTGGCGGCGCGGCAGGAAGTCCGCGCCCTGATCGGCGCCCTTCACTTGCCGCCGCTGCCGGCTTAGACCGGCGGTTTCCCCGCTGCGCTGGCGAACGACGTCCGAACACCTTATCTTTCAAGGTGAAGGACGGGATTCATGGGCAACGACGACAAGCTTGCGAAATCAGACGCCGCCGGCGCACCCGCCAAGCGGGCGGACGTCGATGCGTTTCTGGACAAACTGTCGCGCGCACCCGTGCAGGCACGCGGGAACGGCCGCGGCCGGTTGATGTTCGGCATGGACGCGACGGCCAGCCGCCAACCGACCTGGGACAGCGCCGCCCGCCTGCAGGGCGAGATGTTTCAGGTCACGCGCGACCTGGGCGGTCTAGATGTCCAGCTTGCATTCTTTCGCGGGTTCGGGGAATTCAAGGTCTCGAAATGGACCGGCGACACGCATGACCTGACGCGGTTGATGACCGGCGTCGGCTGCCTGGCCGGCGAAACGCAGATCGGCAAACTTCTGAAGCACGCCGTGAACGAAACCCGCAAGCGCCGGATCAACGCCCTGGTCTACGTCGGCGATAGTTTCGAAGAGGACGTGGACGCCTTGGGCAAGACCGCGGGCGAGCTGGGCCTGTTGGGTGTGCCGGTGTTCATGTTCCACGAAGGCGAGGACCCGATCGCCCGGTTCGGGTTCCAGCAGATCGCCAAGCTGTCGGGTGGTGCGTATTGTTCGTTCGACGCGGCCAGCGCCGATACGTTGAAGGAACTGTTGGCCGCCGTCGCGGTCTATGCGGCGGGTGGGCGACGGGCGCTGGAAAACCATGCCCAGGCCAAGGGCGGTGAGACCTTGCGCATCGCCCATCAGATCAGGAGGGCTTAGGCGCCATGTCCTATCTGGTACTGGGCGTGGCCCTGCTGGCGGCCTTCCTGATCGGTGCGCGTTGGTACGCGACCGCGAACGTGAAGACCTTGAAGAAGGTCCTGTTCTACGTTTTCGGCATTCTGGCCGTGGTGTTGGCGCTGTTCTTCGTCATTACCGGGCGGCTCGGCTGGGCCGTGTTCGCGTTGTCGGCGTTGATCCCCATGCTGCTGCGGGCCCGGTCGGTCTACCGCGCGGCGCGTAATTTTTCGCGCATGGCCGGCGCCGGGCAGGGGGCCCCCACGGGCCAGACATCGGACGTGGAAACCCGCTTCCTGCGCATGGGCCTGGACCACGACACGGGCGA
>DNMS01000241.1:0-3465 GCA_003488105.1 Rhodospirillaceae bacterium | reverse complement strand
GTCCTCGAAGCCTATCTGGACCGGGTTCATCCCGATTGGCGTGACGCTGCCGAAGACGCGGGACCGCAAACCGGCAGCGCCGGGGCTACTCGTTCGGGCGCCATGACGCGGGCGGAGGCATTGGCCGTGCTGGGCCTGTCCGAAGGGGCGAGCCGCCAGGACATCAAGGCTGCCTATCAGCGCATCATTTCCGGGCTGCACCCGGACCACGGCGGCTCGGACTATCTGGCGGCTCAGGTCAACGAGGCCAAGGACGTGTTGCTGGGCGATTGAGGGATTTCGCCCGCGCAAAAGCGATTCGCGTTACGGTTCCGTGACGATCCGCGGTGCCAAAGGCGAAAACGGGAGAAATCCGGGGGACGCGGCCGGATCAATCGGGCGGTTGCGGCGCCGGGGGCGGTATGGCACAAAAAGGCCCCATCGCCGTGCCATCCCGTGGTTGGCACCGTTTCGACGCTGAAAGTTCACAGCAGAAAGTTCCGACATGAACGCACCCGTCCGGAAGGCCGTCCTGCCCGTTGCCGGCCTCGGCACGCGGTTTCTGCCCGCGACCAAGGCGATGGCCAAGGAAATGTTGCCGATCGTCGACAAGCCGCTGATCCAATACGCCATCGAAGAGGCACGGGCGGCCGGGATTGAGGATTTCGTCCTGGTCACCGGGCGCGGCAAGACGATCATGGAAGATCACTTCGACCATGCGGTCGAACTGGAACAGGTTCTTCAGGCGCGCGGCAAGACCCGCGAGCTTGAGATCGTCCACGACGCCATGGTGCCGGCGGGCCATCTGGCCTATGCCCGGCAGCAGAACCCATTGGGCTTGGGGCACGCCATCTGGTGTGCCCGCCAGATGGTCGCCGGCGAGCCCTTCGCCGTGCTGCTGCCGGACGATCTGGTCCAGGCGGAGCCGGGATGCCTGGCCCAGATGATGGAAGCCTACCGGGAAGTGGGCGGTAACATCGTCGCGGTCGAGGACGTGCCGCTTGAGGACACCAACAAGTACGGCATCCTGGACGTTGCCGAGGACGACGGCCGCTTGGCCCGCGCCAAGGGCTTGGTGGAAAAACCGGACCCGTCGGTCGCCCCCTCGACCCTGTCGATTATCGGCCGCTATATCCTGCAGCCCGAGGTGTTCGAACATCTCGACCGCCACGAAAAAGGGGCGGGCGGCGAAATTCAATTGACCGATGCCATGGCCAAGACCTTGGACACGGTGCCGTTCCACGGGCTGCGATTTAAGGGCCGGCGTTTTGACTGCGGATCGAAGGCCGGGTTCATCGAAGCCAATGTCGCCTTTGCGCTGGAGCGTCCTGATATGGCCGATCGCGTCCGCGCCACCTTGAAAACCTACCTCTGAAGGAAGTTACAGCATGCATGTCGCCGTCGTCGGGACCGGATACGTAGGATTGGTGTCCGGGGCCTGTTTTTCCGAATTCGGCCATAACGTCATCTGCGTCGATAAGGACGAGAACAAGATCGCGGGCCTGAAACAGGGCGAAATGCCGATCTACGAGCCCGGCCTTCAGAGACTGGTCGAAGGCAATGCTGAGGCTGGGCGCCTCAGCTTCACCACGGATTTGACCGAGGCCGTGAAGGATGCGGATGCGGTGTTCATCGCCGTCGGCACGCCGTCCCGGCGCGGTGACGGCCATGCGGACCTGTCCTACGTCTATGCGGCGGCGGAAGAGATCGCCCGCGCCATCGAGGGCTATACGGTCGTCGTCACCAAATCGACGGTGCCCGTCGGCACGGGAGCCGAGGTCGAGAAGATCATCCGCGAAGCCCGGCCCGACGCCAAGTTCGACGTGGTGTCGAACCCGGAATTCCTGCGCGAAGGGGCGGCCATCGAGGACTTCATGCGCCCCGACCGTGTCGTCATCGGCACGGAGTCCGAGGACGCCCGCGAAGTGATGCGTGAACTCTACCGTCCGCTCTACCTGATCGAGACGCCGATCGTGTTCACCCGGCGTCAGACGTCGGAGCTCATCAAGTACGCGGCCAACACGTTTCTCGCGACCAAGATCACCTTCATCAACGAGATCGCCGACCTGTGCGAGATCCTGGACGCCGACGTGCAGGACGTGGCCCGGGGGATCGGCCTGGACGGGCGCATCGGGCGCAAGTTTCTGCACGCGGGGCCGGGCTATGGCGGGTCCTGTTTTCCCAAGGACACGCTCGCCCTGGTGCGTACGGCGCAAGATGCGGGATCGCCACTGCGCATCGTGGAAACCGTGGTCGACATCAACGCCAAGCGCAAGAAGGCCATGGCGCAGAAGATCATCGACGCCTGCGGCGGTGCCGTTTCCGGCAAGACGATCGCGGTCCTGGGCCTGACCTTCAAGCCGAATACGGATGATATGCGGGATTCCCCGTCCCTCGACATCGTGCCCGCCCTGATCGCGGCCGGAGCCAAGGTCCGCGCCTATGATCCCAAAGGCATGGACGAAGCCAAACACATGCTGGACGGCGTCGACTGGTGCAAGAGCGCCTATGACACCATGGGCGGTGCGGATGCGCTGGCCATCCTGACCGAATGGAACGAATTCCGAGCCCTCGACCTGGACAAGGTTCGGAGCTTGATGAAGGCGCCGGTGATGATCGACCTGCGCAACATCTACAACCCGGACGACATGGCCGAAGCCGGGTTTGATTATACCTGCATCGGCAAATCAAAAGTGTCGGCCGCAGGCTGACCGCCGGTCCGGCGCGGCGCGAACAAGGACGTAGCCCTTCATGGCGGATAGCCACAGTTTTAATCCCAGTATCCTGCGCGAATACGACATCCGGGGCACCGTGGGCGACACCTTGGGGGCGGCCGACCTGTTCGCCATCGGCCGAGCGTTCGGCACCCTGCTGATCCGCGCCGGCGGCAAAAGTGCAGCCACCGGGTATGACGGGCGGCTGAGTTCTCCCGAACTCGAAGCGGCCCTGGCCGAGGGCCTGCGCGCCGCCGGAGTCGACGTCCAGCGGGTCGGCCTCGGGCCGACGCCCATGCTCTATTTCGCCACGTATCACCTGGGCACGGACGCGGGGCTGATGGTCACGGGTTCGCACAATCCGCCGGAATTCAACGGCGTGAAGATGGTGATGCAGGGCCGGTCGTTCTTCGGTGCCGATATCCAAAGACTGGGTGCTCTGGCATCCCAGGGCGATGTCGCCTCGGGCAACGGCGATGAGGCGCGCATCGATATCATGGATGCCTACGTGGCGCGCCTGCTGCAGGATTTCGACGGGGCAAAGCCCCTGACGGTCGCCTGGGACGCGGGCAACGGGGCGGCGGGCGAGGCATTGGTCAAGATGGTCGCCGGCCTGCCGGGCCGCCATATCCTGTTGAACGAGGCCATCGACGGCACCTTCCCGGCCCATCACCCGGACCCGACGGTGGAAAAGAACCTGGCGCAGTTGAAGGATGCGGTCGCCGCCAACGGCTGCGACCTGGGCATCGCCTTTGACGGCGACGGCGACCGC
>DNMS01000433.1:501-7860 GCA_003488105.1 Rhodospirillaceae bacterium | reverse complement strand
GTCTTCCAACTGGATGTGACAGTCCAGGCCGGCGGCGCAGGCCGCCGCCGCCGTGACCCGCACGTAATTGGATTGCACGGCGCCGGTGATGACCAGAGTGTCGCAGCCCTGGGCCAGGGCCTGGCCGGTGTAGAATTCCAACTTGCGCACCTTGTTGCCGCCGAGCCCCAGGCCGGTCAGGTCGTCACGCTTGACCAGGATCGGGGCGCGTCCGTCCCGGCCCGACAGGTTGGCCAGTCGTTCCAGCGGCGGTGTGCCGGAAATCAGCCGGCGGCGCGGAAAATCGGCATTGCCGATCCGCACGGTTTCAACGGACGGCGAAGCGGGAGCGGTCATGGCGGCAGGCGTCCTTGTGGATTTAGGGCAGCAATTCCGGTTCCGGCAGGGCCATCATCTGGGCCGTGGTTTCACCGGCCTTGATGCGGGCGATGGTCGCGTCCTCGTCGGCGATCTTCTGAATCGAGGCGGCAAGCAGTTCCGTGGCACGAGCCAGCGGCACCACGGCCACGCCGTCATCGTCGCCGATCACGATGTCGCCCGGCGACACCGCCGCCCCGCCGCAGGAAATCGTGCCGTCGATAACGCCGCCGAAGCCCTTGTGCGGGCCCTGGGGGACATGCGCCGCGCAGAACGCGGACAGGCCCATTTCGGCGATTTCGGCGACGTCGCGCATAGCCCCGTCGATGACCACGCCGCCCGCCTTCTTGGCGACGGCACCATGCGTCATGATCCCGCCCCAGACCGCCACGTCGGCATAACCGCCGGCGTCGATGACCAGGATCTCACCCGGGTTGAGCAAGCCGATGGCGTAATGCGCCGCCGAATTGTCGCCGACCATGCAGGTCACCGTGCGCGCCTGGCCACAGATCGTCATGCCCTTTTTCACCGGCTTGATGCGCCCGGCCATGCATTGGGTGCGGTTCATCATGTCGGACACGATGGCGGGCGGGATCGCGCGCCATTTGGCAAGCACGTCGTCGGACAGGCGGTCAAAGGTCACGTTGTGCCGTTGGATGGCCATGGATGGGCTCCCGTTAAGTCGTTTTTTGAAGGCCGCCCGTTGCGGGCGACACGTCCCGCCACTTAAGCCCAGCGGACGAAGCCTGCCAACCCCCTTCTACCGGACTATTGCGGCGGGGCCGGCGTGACGGGGACGACAGGTACTGCCGCCGGCGGCGGCGGAAGGTCTGCCGGGTCAGGGGCTTGCGCGGGAACGGGGCGCGGCGCCGGCGCATCCCTCGGGGCGTCCGTGCCCTGCGCCCGCAGCACGAAGTCCTGGCCGCCGATCACCGTGCCGTCACCTTCGATCGTCGCCCGGCGCACGCCCTCGGTCACCAGGCCCAGCTTGGTCAGCTGCTCCGGATTGATGCGCAGGCTGTAGGCACCGGGAGGCACGAATTCCATCAGGTAGAAGCCATCGAAGGCGGAGCGCAGTTCGCGCACCACATTGCCCTCGGCATCGAGCATCTGAACCTCGGCCCCGGAAACGGGAAACACCTTGGTGCCTTCGACCTTGAACACGGTGCCGTCGATTTCACCCGTCGTGACCACGGGGAAGTCGACCCGTGCCGTGCTGCCCGGATAGGCCACGATCGACACCCCCTTTTTCGACGGCACCAGGAACGGATCGCCCAAGCTGTCGGCATCGAGTTTGACCATCAGATTGCGGTTGGGGGTGACCGAGGAGATGTAGACGAAGCCGTCGGCGTCGGTCTTGTTGCGTTGAATGCCGCGGTCGATTTCCAACCGCACCCCTTCCATCGGCGCGTCGCCGTCATCGAACACGCCGTTGCCGTTATGATCCAGGAACACACGGCTCATCAACGCCCCCTGGGTGGCGATGCGGTCCGCGGTGACCTGCGGCCGGCCCGTCGTGGGATTGACGCCGAAGGACATCGCCATGTTGACCCGGGCCTGGAACACGGCGTCGTCGGAATACTCCAGATCCAGGCCCCAGGCCGACCATTCGGTCAGCCGGTTGAGCCCGAAGGACACGGAATTGACGATGTCCGGCGGGGCCGAGCGTTCAAGCCCCAGACTGATTTCCAGGTTCTTTGAAATGCGCTTGTCCGCCGTCAAGGTCATGGTGCCGTAATCCGTTTCCGGCAACACCTTGTAGCCGACCGTACCGCGCAGGCGCACGTCACCGATCCGGCCACCCAGCAGGAAGGTACCCGACGCCGTCTTGTCCACACCCGTCGAGGTCTTGGTCCGCGAATAATCCAGGGTATGGGTCACCGACAGGCGGCCGATGGGCACCGTCACGCGGTTGGACAGGGTCGTCGTCTTGTCGCCGTTGACGAAGCGGTCGTGATCAAGGGTCAGACTGACCGGCATCTGCGGCAGATCGAACGCGGAAATCGCCCCGTCGACCCGCAAGGTGGTCGAGGAATTGAGTTTGGAATCCCCCGTGCCGGTGAACTGTTCGCTGAGGAAGTTCTTCGTGATGTTGTGTTCCAGGATCGTCGAAAATCCGAGGATGGAGGTTTGCGCCATCATCCGCGTGGCCCAGCCGCCGTCCTGCTGATTGACCAGATCGACCTTGCCGAACAGGTTTCCGAACGAGGTCGCCAGTGTCGTGCCCACGTAGGTGTCGCGGCCGCCGTCGTCGCGGGGAATGGCGACGATGCTGCCGCCCAGCGACAGGTTCTTGCTGATCCCCGTCTGCACCCGCGCCAGCATGCGCGCCTGGTCGCGCCGGCTGTCGGTGCCCGATACACGCTGGTTGGCGATCAAGCGGTCGTCGTGCAGACCGGCGGAAATCTCGTACTTGACCTCACCCGGCTTGATCTGGTCGAGGCCGACGCGGATCTGGCGGGTTTCTTCGCGCACCTGGCCCTGCGGCCCGTAGAATACCAGGCGCACCACGTTGACCCCGAACAGAAGCGGCACGTCGGTGAATTCATAGCGCCCGTCAGACCGTGCCTCGGCGAAGTCGATCAGGGTTTCGTTGCGGTAGACCTCCATTTCCCAACCCAACGGCAGGTCCCCGGTCAGGGTGATGCGGTCGAATTCGTCAGGGGTGCCGCCGACGGGAAAATTGGTGATCGTCGCACCGTTGGCGACCTGACTGCGGGTGGTCAGGGCGAACTGCGGGGTATAGATGTCGCCGCCCCTGATCTGCGTGGCGCCCAGGTCGCCCAGCAGGCTTTCGCCCAGGCGGCCGTCCAGGTCCGTGCGCTCGAAGGTCGTGCGGATGTCGGATACGGCCTGACCGTTCTCGCCGCTCACGAACACGCTGGCGTTTGTTCCGGCAACATCGGCGGCGCCGGTCATATTGTAGGAATAAGTGAAGCGTTTGGCCTGCGATCCGTGGGTCGCCCGCGTGCCCTGAACATAAACATCCGCGCGGGGGACCGAGATCAGGCCCGGCGACTGTTCCTCCTTGGGATAGTCGCGGTCCGGGCCGCGTTGGCGCAAGGCCCGTTCGCGCGCGTCTTCCCGGGCCAGCCGGGATTCGATGGGCAAGGGTTCGCGCGAGGTCAGGGTCGCGGTCAGGTTGGGCAGGTCGAAGGCGATGTCGATCGGGAACCATTGCGACAACAGGCGCACGTCGACGTAAATGTCGCCATCAGCGGCATGTACCAGGGCCGGATCAAAGGTCCGCGACTTGCCTTCGATGGTCACTTCCCGGCGGCCCAGGGACAGAGAGAACAGCCGGTTTTCCGCCAGGAACCAACCCCCGGCGATGCCCGCCTGGGCATCGGCGGAAATGGGAAAATCAAGGGCCCGGGCAAGGTCGCCCAAGGGCAGTTCCAAGGACGAGCCCGACAGCAGCGCCGGGAACCCGTCGCTGAGGCGCAGGCCGCCGAGACGCAATTCCAGGATAAGGGGTTCGCGCAGGTTGAGACGATGGCGGTTGTCGCCGCTTTGCGCCCAGGCCGACCCCGCTGACAAGCAGACCGCCGCCCAGACAAGAAGAAGCGTCGCCCAGACCCCCCTGCGGCGAGCCGGCAGACGGCGAATCACAACGGCGGCACCAGGCGGAACATTTCCGTCGGCGTTCCCGTCATGCCGTTCCGCCCCGCTTCCGGGACCTGGCGCCGCCCCCGGCGGGGGCCCGTCGTCTTGGTTATGGTAGCGTAATTTCACCCGAGGCCAGTGTCGTGTCTCCGTCGACTTGACGATAGAGGACCTTCAACATCCCCTTGCCCAGGGTGATTCCCGGAGGCACGACAAGCGGCACCTCCACCGTTCTGTCCGTGTTGGGCGTGAACACCGCAAGGCGCGTAACCTCGCCCACGACAACCGGCGCGCCGCCACCGGCCGGCAGGTATTCGACCTTCACGTCGCCATAGGCGGACTTGGTGCCCTGGCGCGATAACTTGAAGGTCAGCTTCTTCTTTTCCTTATCCGGCACCACGGCGAAATCCGACATCGCGACCTTGATGTCCAAATCCCCATGGCGGACGATCACCGGAATGGTGATCCCGAAGATCGGCGTCAGCTTGACGGAAACCCCGCCTTGGCCGGCTTTTTCGTCAACGGCGCGGCCGGCATCCTCGGGCGGAACAGCGCGGAAGAACATGTGCGAGCGGTACTCGCCCGCCGCCAGTTCCGTGGGCTTGCGCAGGATCAGGCGCACCGTCTGCGTACCGCCCGGCGGGATATCGACCTGACGCGGCGCATAGCGGACCAGTTCCTCGGCCGTCTTCATCCCGGCCGGCGGTTGGTCAACTGCTTTCAGGCTGCCCTTTTCATCCATTTCCATGGCGATCAGGGAAATCCGGAACAGGGCCGTTTCCGAGCCCCGGTTGGTCAGCGTGACGGTGGCCGACCGATTCCGGCCCTCAAGTTCGACGCGTGTCGGCGACACGACAAGGTCGCCGAAACCCTGCGCCGCCGCGGGGCGGGCATGGCCCACCAATCCGGCGATCATAAGCACCAGGGCGATCCCCGGGATCAATCTGATTGGACGCATACCGACATTCCCCTAAACCATTGTTTTGTATAACGCGTCGCGTGTTCTCAAGGTTTATCCGAACATTCAGTTATAGGAAACCATAACGGTAAAAAACTTTTCCCCGAAAATGGTCGGGCCGAAATTGTCCGGACGTTGAATCTGGATGACCTGCGGGCCTTCGGCCGTCAGCACGGTCACGGCAACGAGGTTGGGATCGGCGGTGCCGTCGGCACCGGGGGCAGGGCCACCCGCGTTGGTCGTCAACTGTTGCAGGGTTGCCGGCGACCCGCTTTGCGATTTGGCGCCGATGGCGATCTGCGCGGCGCCGTCGCCGCCGATGGTCGGGCTGCTTCCCGCGTTATGGTCGAAATTGGTGACGACCAGTTCACCCGTATCGGTCACCACCACCAGGGAATCCGTCAGGGTCAGCGAAAAACTTTGATTGGGAAAACCCGAAATGGCGATTGCCGCGGCCAGCGCACCGCCCGATGACGGCGGGGCCACTGGTCCGCGCCGCGCGGGGCTGGCCGCCTGCGTCAAGGGATCGGCGCCGTCCGCATCGGGTGCCGCCAGAAAGCCCTGCGCATTCGACAGTTCCTGCAGCCCGATCACGCCCGCGGGACGGACGATCTGGACCGTGACACGAGACGAAAGGTTGGAACCGGCGGCGGCGGAACCGGCCACACCCAGCGTGGCGGTCAGGGCGAGCCCGGCCAGCAGGGCGGTCGCGGCATACCACAGACCGGAAAATTTCAAATTGCGGCGCATCGTCATTTTTCGATCGAACCTTCGGCCGAGAATGGCGTCGGCGCAGCATAGCATAATCGGCGCCGCGGGACCGCCTGCTTCACCGCGGTTCGCACGCCCCGCCATCATTGCGGGTCCACGTAAACGGTGAACGAGCCGCTGTAATCCGCACCCGGCAGATTGGTTCCCAGGCTGAGGGTCGCGCCGACGGAAATATCCACGCGGCCGCGCCGCCCCAGATCGATGGGGTTGGTCAGGTTCATGGTGAAGTTGCTGAGCGTCCCGCTGCCGCCGCCGCCGGTGACCGTCGCCGTGGTCGGCAGGGTCACGATGACGAGCGCATTGTCCGGTCCGGTGATTCGGAATTCGGCCTCGCGGTGGTTCTTGCCCAGATCGATGACGCCGCCGGTCACGGACTTGTTGCCCGACGGCGTGATCACGACCGTGCCGGGGGTGTTCGACGTTGCGACCTTGCCGAACAGCATGGTGCGGCGTTCCGTGATGTCGAGGGATTGGGCCTGGGCCTGTCCCCAGCCGGGAACGATCCGCGCCGCCAATCCATCGATCAGCGGGGCGAACAGAATGAACGCGGCTGCCAGAAGAGCCGCCGCGTGCAAACGTCTTATAATGGTGCGTGGCGTGGTCATGGTGACCTTCAACCTAGCACGGGATCAACGAGAACCAGCATTCGCGCACACATGGCCGGCCCCGGATTGGCGCCGGGACCGGGCCATGCGCTGCGGAATTACTGATAGTTGACGGAAACCGTGTAGGTGCCCGTGTAGCTGCCGGCGGCCTGGCTGGCGCCGACCGCGAGCGTGGCACCAATGTTGAAGGTGTCCGTGCCGCCCGTGAGCGAGCCGCCGCCATCGTCGGTCAGGGTCGCGATCATATCATCACCCCCGCCGGTCAGGGTCACGTTGGCCGGAACCGTGACATCATAGGAAGCGCCGGAGGCGCCCGTCACCGTGAAGGCACCGGCGGCAACCGTGCCGCCGAGGGCCGTCACGCCGCCCGTCACGCTCTGCGCGCCGGCGAGCGAAATCGTCACCGTACCGGAAGCCGCGCTGGGGCCGATGTTACCGAAAGAAAGCGCCGCGGTCTGCGAGATGGAGATCGGAGCCGCGATTTCGACGCTGGCGCCGGCAGAAACGGAACTGGCGGCCTGCGCCTGGCCCGCATACAACGCGGCGGCCATGACGGCGCCGAGCACACTTACTTTTTTCATGTTGATGGTCATTCTAATTCACTCCGCAAAGTCGTCTTCGTTTCGAGGAAATCCGCGACACTCAATCACCGGCGTGTTTGGCCCGCCGTGCGACCGATGCATTGATGCGGATGTTGGCCCAAGACCTTCCCATCAAGAAAACCGTCCCGGGGGCAAGAGCACCAAGCTCCCTGAACGGCGCAATCGAAGTTGCACGTCTTATGCCAGACGGCCCTGACACCAGCCTGACGCATAGCTGACACAAAGCTTACAAAGTCTTTGAATTTCTTAGCTTATTCGTGGCGGTGGAAAGACCGATAAACGGCACTGTTCCGCGCGTTTCACCCTGCGTGGGGCCTTGCCGGGCACCGTCCGGCAACACCAATCTGCACATGGCCGAGTTGACAAAATTATTTGGCATTACCGATCTGCGACGCAGAATGCGAGTTTGCTGCCCCCGCCGGAATCACCTAAGCGGCACGGCGGGCCGGCGGTACTTGGG
>DNMS01000433.1:0-335 GCA_003488105.1 Rhodospirillaceae bacterium | reverse complement strand
TGGCGGGCCGCCGGTACTTGGGCGGCAAAACCAGTTGCGGCGCGGGCGGCAGGTCCGCCTCGGGCGCCTGATGGTCCTGCAGTTCACGCAGGATGCGGCTGGCCCGCGCCCAGGAAACCTCGATCTGCGCCGGGCCGGAGGCATTCATCGTTTCTGGGGATGTTTCGGGGGGGCCACCTGCGGGGGCCTCGGCCAACGGCGCCGGGCGCGGCACCAGGCCGGGCGCGCCGGTTGCGTCGGGGACGATGCCGTGAAGCGGCGGCAGCGCCGCCAGCACCGGGCCGCCGTCTTCGGCCGGGGTTCGCTGTCCCGGACGCGGCACGATGTCGAGAACC
>DNMS01000031.1:456-6779 GCA_003488105.1 Rhodospirillaceae bacterium | reverse complement strand
GACGTCACCGATCTTTGCGCCTCGTTCCAGGTCGCAGTCGCCGACGTGCTGGCCGAACGCACGGGCCGCGCCGTCGACATGTTTCTGGAAAGACATCCGGCGGGCCGCACCCTGGTCGTCGCCGGCGGGGTCGCCGCCAACCAGGCGATCCGCGCGCGATTGCAGGACCTGGCGGCGGACCGGGGGCTGGATTTCGCCGTGCCCGCCCCGGCGCTGTGCACCGACAACGGCGCCATGGTCGCCTGGGCCGGGGTCGAACGCTTTCGTCTGGGCCTGACCGACGGACTCGATTTCCGCCCGCGCCCGCGCTGGCCGCTTGACCCCGATGCGCCCAAGGCCGTGGGCGCCGGGGTCAAGGCATAAGGGCCAAGAATGCGCCATCTCCCTCTTTCCAGTCCCCGCACCGGCCTATAAAAGGAAAGCCATGGAACGTTTCGCCGTCATCGGCGCCGGTGCCTGGGGCACGGCGCTTGCCATGGTCGCCCGCCGGGCGGGGCGTTCGGTAATCCTGCAGGCCCACGAAGCCGATGTGGCCGCCGAGATCAATTCAAGCCATCAGAACCCCTATCTTCCCGGCGTGACGCTGGACCCCGCCATCGAGGCAACGGCGGACCTGGCGGCGGCCATCGACGGCGCCGACGCGGCGATCCTGGTCGCCCCGGCGCAATTCATGCGACCGGTGACCCAGGCCATGTCGGCGGCCAGGCCATTCAAGGCGCCGGTGCTGATCTGCGCCAAGGGGATCGAGAACGGCAGCTGCAAGTTGATGACCGAGGTCGTCGCCGAAACCCTGCCCGCCGCCCCGCAGGCCGTGCTGTCGGGGCCGACCTTCGCCATCGAGGTGGCCCGGGAAATTCCCTCCGCCGTGACCCTGGCATCCGACGACGGCAAGCTGGCCGAACAGTTCATCCAGGCCATCGGCACGCCGCGCTTCCGGCCCTATCGTTCGGAAGACCCGATCGGCGCCGAGGTCGGCGGAGCGGTGAAGAACATCCTGGCCATCGCCTGCGGCATCGTGCAGGGCCGGGGCATGGGCGACAACACGCGGGCGGCGCTGATCACCCGGGGCCTGGCCGAAATCGTGCGCTTGGGCTTGGCCAAGGGGGCGCAGGCGGAAACGCTCATGGGCCTGTGCGGTATCGGCGACCTGACCCTGACCTGCAACGCCCTGCAGTCGCGCAATTTTTCCCTGGGCGTGGCACTAGGCCAGGGCCGACCGCTGGCCGAGATTCTGGGCGAACGCAAGGCCGTGACCGAGGGCGTGTTTTCCGCCCGCGCGGTGATCGAACTGGCCGGGCGGCTTGGCGTCGACATGCCGATCTGCACCGCCGTCAACGCCATCGTCAATCACGGCAAGGACATCGACCGCATGATCGAAAGCCTGCTTGCCCGGCCCTTCACCAAGGAACTCTGAACCCGAAAGCCCTCCACGAAAGCCTAAGGACACGCCCATGCACTTCATCGTCTTCGCCATCGACAAGCCCGGCCATGTCGACATGCGCCAGAGCATCCGCCCGGATCACCTGGAATACCTGAAGTCCCAGAAGGACATCATCGTCACCGCCGGGCCCATGCAGTCCGACGACGGCGAGGCCATGATCGGCAGCATGCTGGTGCTGGACGTGGCGGACCGCGCCGCCGCCGAAGTTTTCGCCAAGGGCGACCCCTACGCCAAGGCGGGCCTGTTCGAAAGCACGGTCATCAAGCGCTGGAAGCGCACCATTCCCGCCGAATGACCTGAACCGCGAACCCCGCCCGAGATTCGGCCATGACGGAACACGCCCTCTGCCCATTGGATGACATCGCCGACGGTGGCTCGGCCGGGTTCGAGGTCGCGGGCAAGCTGGTCATGGCGATCCGCCAGGGCGACCGGATCTTCGCCTATGTCAATTCCTGCCCCCATGTCGGCACGCCCTTGGACATGTGGCCGGGGCGGTTCCTGACCCGGGACGGGGAATACATCCTCTGCGCCACGCACGGTGCCCTGTTCCGCATCGAGGACGGCCATTGCGTCGCCGGACCCTGTGTCGGGCGCGGCCTGACGCCGATTGAGGCGCACGTCGTGAGCGGCGTTGTAAATATTTTCAATATCGATTGACGCCCTTGTAAATAAAGAAAAATTTCCGCCACGCACTTGCGCGATCCCTAATTTTTCCCTATCCAACGAATCGCCCAACCGACTTCCGGGGCGCTATACCTTGTTCTCGGGCGAGATTTCGCCATACCATTCGAGACCGCAGGGGAAACCCGGGGGAGTGGCCCCGGCATCGGGGAAACGGCACACGGCACGGCCGGCGCAATCAGGTTCCAGCAACCGCCGGCTGACGCAGGGAACGAGATCGGGCGGGACGCAGACCAGCCCCGCGCCAAAAAAGCGGCGCTTGCCGCGCGCAATATTGGGAGGTTTCTACCGTCATGTCTGAAGAACACCTGTTTCCGGTACCCGACGCCGTCGCCAAGGCGTCGCTGTGCACCAACGACCAATACCTGGAAATGTACAAGCAATCCGTCGACGACCCGGACGCCTTCTGGGGCGAGCAGGGCAAGCGTCTGGATTGGATCAAGCCCTACACCAAGGTCAAGAACGTCAGCTACGACTACGGCAATGTGTCCATCAAATGGTACGAGGACGGCAGCCTGAATGCCTCGGTCAATTGCATCGACCGCCACTTGGCCAAGCGCGGCGACCAGGTCGCCATCATCTGGGAAGGCGACGACCCCAAGGACGACGCCAAGATCACCTATAAGGAACTGCACGAACACGTCTGCCGCCTGGCCAACGCCATGAAGGCGCGCGGCATCAAGAAGGGCGACGTGGTCACGATCTACATGCCCATGGTGGTCGAAGCCGCCTATGCCATGCTGGCCTGCACGCGCATCGGCGCCATCCATTCCATCGTGTTCGGCGGGTTTTCGCCGGACGCGCTCGCGGGCCGCATCGAGGATTGCAAATCAACCTGCGTCATCACCGCCGACGAGGGCGTGCGCGGCGGCCGGCCGATCCCGCTCAAGGTCAACACGGACGCCGCCATCGAGAAATGCGGCGGCGTCGACACGGTGTTCGTGGTCAAACGCACGGGCGCGGACATCAACTGGGTCGAGGGCCGCGACGTCTGGTACGAAGAGGCGACCGCCGCCGCTGACGCGGATTGCGCGCCCGAGGAAATGAACGCGGAAGACCCGATGTTCATCCTCTATACCTCGGGCTCGACCGGCAAGCCCAAGGGTGTGTTGCACACCACGGGCGGCTACATGGTCTATGCCTCGATCACCCATCAATACGTGTTCGATTATCACGACGGGGAAATTTACTGGTGCACGGCCGACGTCGGCTGGGTCACCGGCCACAGCTATATCGTCTATGGCCCGTTGGCCAACGGGGCGACCACGCTGATGTTCGAAGGGGTGCCCAACTACCCCTCGATGTCCCGCTTCTGGGAAGTCTGCGACAAGCATCAGGTCAACATCTTCTACACCGCCCCGACGGCGATCCGCGCCCTCATGCGCGATGGCGACGGGCCGGTCAAGAAGACCTCGCGCTCATCGATCCGCCTGCTGGGTTCGGTCGGCGAGCCGATCAACCCGGAAGCCTGGATGTGGTACTACAACGTGGTCGGCGAGGGCCGCTGCCCCATCGTCGACACCTGGTGGCAGACGGAAACCGGCGGCATCATGATCACCCCGCTGCCCGGCGCCACGGCGTTGAAACCGGGGTCGGCCACCCGGCCCTTCTTCGGCGTTCAGCCGCAGATCGTCGATGCCGACGGCAATCCGTTGGAGGGTGCTACCGAAGGCAATCTCTGCATCGTCGAAAGCTGGCCGGGACAGATGCGCAGCGTCTACGGCGATCACAAGCGGTTCGAAGACACTTACTTCGCCACCTACAAGGGCAAGTACTTCACCGGTGACGGTTGCCGCCGCGATGCCGACGGCTACTACTGGATCACCGGCCGCGTCGACGACGTCATCAACGTGTCCGGCCACCGCATGGGCACGGCCGAGGTTGAATCAGCCCTGGTCGCCCATCCCAAGGTCGCCGAGGCCGCCGTCGTGGGCGCGCCCCACGACATCAAGGGCCAGGGCATTTACGCCTATGTCACGCTCAACGCCGGCGAAACGCCGTCGGACGAGTTGAAGAAAGAACTGGTGCAATGGGTGCGCAAGGAAATCGGCCCGATCGCCAGCCCCGATTGGCTGCAATGGGCGCCGGGTCTGCCCAAGACGCGGTCGGGCAAGATCATGCGCCGCATCCTACGCAAGATCGGCGAAGACGACTTCTCCAACCTGGGCGACACCTCGACCCTGGCCGATCCGGCCGTGGTCGATGATCTGGTCAACAACCGCCAGAACAGAATTCACTAGGCATCGACATCATCCGAACAAGAAAGGCGGGGCCGTTCGGTCCCGCCTTTTTTCTACGCCGAACAGTCGTGACCTTTGCAGATGCCGGTCCAGGGCGTAGAAAATAAGGGAAGAAAGGCCGCAACCGGCCGCCCTGAATAACGGAGACATCCATGGCCCGCATCGCAATCGGCGGATTCCTGCACGAAACCCACTGCTTCGTGCCCATGCGCACCGACTATGACTATTACGCCCGGGGCGGCGAGTTTCCGCCGCTGGCGCGGCGTGGGGAAATCATCGAACGGACCAAAGGCGGGTCGTTCGGGATGTCGGGCTTTCTCGACACCATCGACCCGAGCCACGAACTGGTCCCCCTGATCTGGGGCCATGCCGGGGCAGGCGGCTATATCACCGACGATTGCTTCGAGCGCATTGTCGGCGAACTGGTCGGCATGTTGTCCCAGGCCATGCCCGTGGACGCCGTGTATCTGGACCTGCACGGCGCCATGTGTTCGGAAACCTTCCCCGATGCCGAGGGCGAGGTGCTGCGCCGCGTGCGGGCCTGCATCGGCCCCGATGTGCCGCTGGTCATCTCGCTCGACTATCACGTCAACCTGACACAACAGATGGTCGACAACATCGACGGCGTCGCCATCTATCTGACCTACCCACACATCGACCGCCAGCACACCGGGAGCCGCTCGGCGCGGATTTTGATGCGGGTCCTTGAGGAAGGGATTCCAAAGGGCAAGGCCCTGCGCCGCATTCCGTTCCTGCTGCCGCTGAATTTCCAATGCACCCTGATCGAGCCGACCAAGGCGGTCATCGAAGCCTCGGTCGCTGGCGAGGGCGGCGACATCCTGAACCTGTGCTACGCCGCCGGCTTCCCGCCGTCCGATCTTGACGAATGCGGCCCCGCCGTCGTCTGCCACGCCCGCACCCAGGAGGCCGCCGACCGCGCCGCCGACATGCTGGAGGCCATGGTCCTGGACCGTGAAGCGGATTTCGCCGAACCCCTGATGACGCCGGACGAGGCCGTGACCAAGGCCATGGAACTGGCGCAGACGGCATCGGCGCCCATCGTCATCGCCGACACCCAGGACAACCCCGGCGCCGGCGGGACCTGCGACACCACGGGCATGCTGGCCGCCCTGGTGCGCCACGACGCCCAGGGGGCCGCCATGTGCGTGATGTGGGATCCGGACGCCGCGCGGGCCGCGACCGAGGCCGGGGTCGGCGCGACCGTGACCCTGGACCTGGGCGGCAAGCATGCCATTCCCGGAGACAAACCGTTCCACGGCACCTTCGAGGTCGCAGCCTTGAGCGACGGCAGGTTCACGACCACGGGCCGCAGCATTCCCGGCCGCCGCATCGACATCGGCCCGGCCGCGGTCCTCAAGATCGGCGGCGTGTCCGTGGTCACCACCAGCAAGCGCATGCAGGCCTACGATCAGGACATCTTCAAGCACATCGGCATCGCGCCCACGGAACAGAAGATCCTGGTGCTGAAAAGCACCTGCCACTTCCGCGCCGATTTCGACCCCATCGCCGCCGCAACCCTGGTCGCCGTGGCGCCGGGGGCCCATATCGTCGACCCCCGGGAATATCCCTACCGCCACCTGCGCGCGGGCGTGCGTCTGGTGCCCCTGGGGCCGGAATACACGCCGAAGCCGGCGTAACCGGCGGCAGCACACTCACGCCATGCGCAGGCCCGCGTTTTTCAGCGGGAAATCGCGGATGCGCTTGCCCGTGGCGGCGAAGATGGCGTTAAGCACGGCGGGGGCCGCAACCGCAATCGTCGGCTCGCCGACCCCGCCCCAGAACCCGCCGGACGGCATGACGATCGCTTCGACCTTGGGCATGTCCTTGATGCGCATGACTTCGTAAGTATCGAAGTTCTGCTGTTCGACGCGGCCGTCCTTGATCGTGCATTCGCCCATCAGCATGGCCGACAGGCCGTAGACGAAGGAGCCTTCGACCTG
>DNMS01000031.1:0-225 GCA_003488105.1 Rhodospirillaceae bacterium | reverse complement strand
AGACGAAGGAGCCTTCGACCTGGGCCGCGATCTGCTGCGGGTTGACGGCATGGCCGGAATCCGTGGCCGCGACGATGCGGTGGATCTTCACCGTGCCGTCGGACGAGACCGAAACTTCGGCGCAGGCGGCGACGTAGCTGGCGAAGGCCTTGCAATGGGCCAAGCCCCGGAACACGCCCTTGGGTGCGGGCGTGCCCCAGCCCGCCTTGTCCGCCACGGCCTGCA
>DNMS01000166.1 GCA_003488105.1 Rhodospirillaceae bacterium | reverse complement strand
GTGGACGCGCCGCTCGATGACGCCAACGTCGACCGATTCTGCTCCATGCTGGACGAAATGGCCGCCACGGGGCAAACCCGCTTCATCGTCATCACCCACCACCGCATGACCATGGCCCGCATGCACCGCCTGTTCGGTGTGACCATGCAGGAGCGCGGCGTGTCGCAGCTTGTCTCCGTCGACCTGCAACAGGCCGAAAGCTTCCGCGAGAGCGCCTGACAACCGCCCCCCGCGGGTGCTATTGTTCCCGCCTGAGATCTAAACCCCTTCATACCTAGGTATTTACATGACCGACGAACGGCCCCATTCGGACCTGGACGGCCTGCAAAAGCGCATCGACGGCGCCCTGGACAAGGGCGGGTTTTCGCAAGCGCAGAAAAATCGCGACAAGGAGCCGCCAAATAGCGCTCTTAGCCTTGCATTTCGTGTCGGCATTGAGTTAGTTTCCGCCGTCGCCGTTGGGCTGGGTATCGGTTGGCTGCTTGATAAGTGGCTCGATACCAAGCCTTGGCTCATGTTGGTGTTCATAATCCTAGGGGGATGCGCCGGCATTCTGAACGTCTATCGGATGGCCCGTGGCTACGGTTACGCTGCGGGGTATCAACAGGATGAAAATCCGACCGACGATGCAGATCGCCGATAAAAACGCACCCGCATAAACGCGCTATAGACAGACGGGAAACCGAGCCTTGGCCGATAAGCACAGCCCGCTCGCTCAGTTCGAGATCAAAACACTTGTGCCGCTGGATTTCGGCGGCATTGACGCATCCTTTACCAACTCGGCACTTATGATGGTGGCGACGGTGGTCGTGGTCAGCGCCTTCCTGATCCTGGGCATGCGCCGCAACGCCCTGGTTCCCGGGCGTTGGCAGTCGATTGCGGAACTCTCCTATGTGTTCATCGCCAATCTGGTGAAGGACACGGTCGGATCCGAGGGCCGCAACTACTTCCCCTTCATCTTCACGGTGTTCATGTTCGTGCTGTTCGGCAATCTGCTGGGCATGGTCCCCTACAGCTTCACCTTCACGTCGCACATCGTGGTGACCTTCACCATGGCGGCGGTGATCTTCGTGGGCGTGACGCTGATCGCGTTGGCCAAGCACAAGATGCACTTCTTCTCGTTCTTCATGCCGCCGGGCGTGCCGATTCTCATGGCGCCGCTGCTGATCCCGATCGAGATCATTTCCTATCTGTCGCGTCCCATCTCCCTCAGCGTTCGTCTGTTCGCCAACATGCTGGCCGGGCACACGCTGCTGAAGGTGTTCGCCGGGTTCATCATCTCGCTCGGCGTGTTCGGCGTGGCGCCCTGGCTGTTCGTGGTCGCGCTGACGGGCCTGGAAATCGTCATCGCCTTCCTGCAGGCCTTCGTGTTCACCATTCTGACCTGCCTGTACCTGAACGACGCCCTGCACCTTCACTAGGGCATCGCAAATCAGCCACAGGCAACGAAACAACCCCATTCACCAGTCAACTCACACACTCAAGATCTAGCATCAAGAAAGGATCAACCCCATGGAAGTTCAAGCTGCGAAGCTGCTCGGTGCCGGCCTGGCCGTTATCGGCGTGATTGGTTCCGGTATCGGCATCGGTACCATCTTTGCCTCGTTCATTCAGGCCGTGGGCCGCAACCCCTCCGCTCAGGGCGCCGTGTTCCCCATGACCATGCTGGGCTTCGCCCTCGTGGAAGCCATCGCGCTGTTCGCGCTGGTTATCGCCCTGGTCATTCTGTTCGGCTGATCTTTCGGTCTTGCGCGGGCCCGGGGCGGATTCCGTCCCGGTCACGGCATTCCGTCTACGGACGGCTGACCCAAGGATCAACGGCTTTCGGATAAAGAGGTCTTTCCATGCCTCAATTGGACTTCTCAACCTACGTGCCCCAGATCATCTGGCTGGTGATTTCCTTCACCGCCATGTTCCTGGTCATGTGGAAGGTCTGCGTGCCCCGGATCGGCGGCGCCCTTGAGGCGCGGCAGAAGAAGATCGAGCAGAACCTGGAGCGCGCGGCGGAATTGAAGGCCGAGGCCGAAGCCGCCATCGAAGCCTATGAAAAGGCCCTGACCGAAGCGCGCGCCACGGCGCACGAGGAAATCGTCAAGGTGCAGGCCGACCTGAAGGCCAAGCAGGACGCGGAGGAAGCCAAGCTTTCGCAAACCCTGCAGGCCCGCATCAAGGAAGGCGAAGCGGCCATCGACAAAGCTCTGCAGGATGCCCTGGCGGGTCTTGACGCCATGGCGACAGAGGTCGCGACGGCCGCCTGCGAACGCCTGACCGGCGAAGCACCCGACGCCAAGGCCCTGCAAAAGGCCGTCGCCGGCGCCGCCAAAGCGCGTCAGGCCTAGGAAGGAACCGGATCATGGACCATATGTTGCAGGATCCCACGTTCTGGGTCGCCACCGCCTTCGCCGCCTTCATCGGCGTGCTGGTTTACCTCAAGGTGCCGGGCCTGATCGGCGGTGCCCTCGACGAACGGGCAGCCAAGATCAAGGCCGATATCGAAGAGGCGGAAAAGCTTCGTGAGGAAGCGCAAAAGCTGCTGGCCGACTACCAGAAGAAGCAGCGCGACGCTCAGAAAGAAGCCGAGAAGATCGTCATCGCCGCCAAGGAAGAGGCCGAGCGCATCGCCAAGCAGGGCGAACAGCGTTTGAAGGATTCCCTGGCCCGCCGCGAAAAGCAGGCGATGGACCGCCTGTCCCAGGCCGAAGCCGCCGCCCTGGATCACCTCAAGGCCCATACGGTCGAGGTCGCCATGGCCGCCACGCATCAGGTGCTGGCCGACAGCATCAAGGGCAAGAAGGCCGATCAGCTGATCGACGACGCCATCGGCGCCCTGCCCGGCAAGCTGCACTAAGCCTTCGGGGAAACACCAAGAACAACGAAAGGGGCTCCTCGGGAGCCCCTTTTATTTTGTCAGATGCGTTGTGGTTTGCCCCCTCACCCAACGCCGGCTAGGCGCGGCTTTGCCTTGCCCAGCCTCTGTATCCC
>DNMS01000403.1 GCA_003488105.1 Rhodospirillaceae bacterium | reverse complement strand
GGTTCTGCACCCCGGGCATCCTCACGACCCTGACGGCCTATCTGCGCGACCATCCGAACGCGGACGAGCCCGAATTGCGGGAGGCCTTGTCCGGCAACATCTGCCGCTGCACGGGCTACGACACCATCGTCCGCGCGGCGCTCGCCGCCGCCCAGGCCCTGCGCGAAGGAGCCAAGGCATGAGTTCGACCGCCTTCGTCGGCCAGCGCGTGAAGCGCCTGGAGGACCCGGACCTGCTGACCGGCCGGGGACAGTTCCTGGACGATCTGAAACTGCCGGGCATGCTGGAAGCCGCCTTCGTGCGCAGCCCCTTCGCCCATGCCACCTTCACCGAGATCGACGCGGCGGAGGCCCGCGCCCTGCCCGGCGTCCATGCCGTGCTGACGGCCCGCGACCTGCCGGCGGAGATGCAGGACAAGCGCATCCTGCTGCAGGTTCCCCATCCGGAAATCACCTATTCGGTGACCCAGGAACCGCTCGCCTCGTCGGAAGTCTGCTTCGTCGGCGAGGCCGTGGCCGTGGTCATCGCCGACAGCCGCCATCTGGCCGAGGACGCGGCGGAACGGGTGATCGTCGATTGGGAGCCCCTGCCCGCGACCGCCCATTGCGACGCGGCGCTGAAGCCGGGGGCCCCCGCCGTCCATTCTTCGATGACCAACAACATCGCCGGACGCCTGAACCTGGGTTTCGGCGATGTGGACGCGGCGTTCCGCAACGCCGCCCATGTCATCCGCGAACGGTACGAACCCCATCGCGGGACGGGCCATCCCATGGAATGCCGGGGCGTGGTCGCTGTCTATGATCTGGTCAGCGACGCTTTTCGCATCTGGTCCTCGACCCAGACGCCCCATAACACCCAGCGCGCCGTGATCGACATGTTCGATCTATCGGAAGACAGGGTGCGGGTCATCACCCCCGACGTGGGCGGCGGTTTCGGGCCCAAGAACCAGGTCTATCCGGAAGAACTGGTCATCCCGGCGGCGGCCCGCCTGCTGGGCCGGCCCGTGAAATGGGCCGAGGACCGGCGCGAACATTTCCTGACCACCACCCAGGAACGGGATCAGGTCTGGGACGTGTCCGCCGCCGTGGACGACAACGGTGTGCTGCTCGGCATCAAGGGAACCTTGATCCACGACGCCGGGGCCTATCTGCCCTGGGGCATCATCATGCCCTATATCTCGGCCACCACCCTGCCCGGCCCGTACAAGCTGCCGGCCTACCGCATGGCGGTGACCATTGCCTTCACCAATCTGGTGCCGACCACGCCCCTGCGGGGGGCCGGGCGGCCCCAGGCCGTGTTCGCCATGGAACGGCTGATGGACGCCGTGGCCGCAAAACTGGGCCTCGACCCGGCGGAAGTACGACGGCGCAATTTCATCCAGGCATCGGACATGCCCTACGACATGGGCCTGACCTACCGCGACGGCGCACCGGTGATGTACGACACCGGCGACTATCCGGACGCCCAGGCCAAGGCCCTGGCCGCCGCTGGCTATGACGATTTCCCGGCCCGCCAGAAAGCCGCCCTGGCCCAGGGCCGGCACATCGGCATCGGCATCGGCAATTATGTGGAGGGCACCGGCCTGGGCCCCTTCGAGGGGGCGACCCTCCGCATCCTGACCAACGGGCGCGTCGCCATCTATACGGGCGCGGCGGCGGCGGGCCAGGCCCACCGCACGACCCTGGCGCAGATCTGCGCCGATGAATTGAACGTCGACGTCACCGACATCGACGTGGTCGGCGGCGATACGGGCGTCATGCCGCGGGGCGCCGGGACGTACGCTTCCAGGATCACCGTCAACGCCGGGTCGTCCACACGGATGGCCGCCATCGAATTGCGCGGCAAGGCCCTGGCGCTCGCCGCCGCCAAGTTCGACGTGAAGCCGGAAGACGTCGAGCTGACCCACGGCGCCGTGCGCATCAAGGGCGAACAGGGCGACAGCATCACCTTCGAGGAACTGGCCAAGATGACCAGCGGCATGCCCGGCTACGCCCTGCCCAAGGGCATGAAGCCGGATCTGGAAGCGTCGGGATATTTCACTCCGCCGCAGGCGACCTATTCCAACGGCAGCCACGTCGCCGAGGTCGAGGTCGACCCTGAAACCGGCCAGGTGACGATCCTGAAGTACACTGTGGTCCACGACTGCGGCACGGTCATCAACCCCATGCTGGTCGACGGCCAGGTCCAGGGCGGGGTCGCCCACGGCATCGGCAACGCGCTGTTGGAACGCATGGTGTTCGACGCCGACGCCAACCCGTTGACCACGACCTTCGCCGACTACCTGATGCCGACGGCGGAAATCGTGCCCAATTGCGACATCGTGCATATGGAAAGCCCGACCCCCCTGAATCCGCTGGGCGCCAAGGGGGCCGGTGAAGGCGGCACCATCCCCGCCCCCGCCGCCATCGTCGCGGCGGTGGAGAACGCCTTGTCGCCCTTCGGCATCCGCATCACCGATTGCCCCATCACCCCGCAGCGCATCATCGAGCTCATCAACGCCGCGCAAGCCCCCATTCAGGAGGACCGCTGATGACCACCAGCGACCGTTTCCGTATTTCCCGCGACGGCCCCGTCGCCCGTGTGACCCTGTGCCAGGGGGCGGAGGGCAATACCTTGGCCCCGCCGGACATGCAGGCCATTGGTGCGGCCATCCGCGCGGAAGGTTCGGACAAGACCGTGAAACTGGTCATCGTCACCGGCGAAGGGGATGATTTCTGCCTGGGCCGGCGCATCGTGCCGGGCGTAACGCCGCCCGCCAATGCGCGGGCATTTCGCGAACGGGTCGCCGACGCCATCCTGGGCGTGTACGAAAACCTGCGCATGACGCCGGTGCCCGTGCTGGTCGCCGTGCAGGGCCGGGCCAAGGGATTCGGCTGCGCCTTCGCCGCCCAGGCCGACG
>DNMS01000058.1 GCA_003488105.1 Rhodospirillaceae bacterium | reverse complement strand
GCCATTGAAGCGGGGATCCCCGGCGCGGCGCCGTTGCGGCACGCCGGACACGGGAGTGCAACACGTCATGAGGAGACATCCAATGAACTTCGACCAAAGGACACGACTGTCCGGTAAACGCCGCGCCGGAAATCTGCTCTCGGCCCTGGCCCTGAGCGCCGCCGTCACGGTCACCGGCGTTTCCGCCGCCAAGGCCGCGGAATGCGAAAATCCCGACGCCTTGACCTTCGCCATCATTCCGACCGAGGAAACGGTGGCCGAACTGCAGCTCTACAAGCCCGTGACCGACCGCATGGCCAAGATGACGGGCAAGAAGATCCAGTTCTTCATGCCCACGTCCTATGCCTCGGTGGTCGAAGGCCTGCTCAGCAAGTTCGTCGATGTCGCCGTGCTCGGCCCCTATACCTACGTGATCGCCAATTCCAAGGACCCCAACGTCGAGGTGTTCGCGACCTACGCCAAGAAGAAGGGACACATGCAGGAAGAAGGGCCGGGCTACAAGGCCGCCCTGGTCTCCAAGAAGGGCTCCAAGTTCACCACGATCGACAGCCTCAAGGGGTCGACCCTGGCATTGGCCGATCCGGGCAGCACGTCGGGCAACCTGATGCCGCGCGTCGTGTTCTCCAAGGTCGTCAACATGGACATCGACAAGTTCTTCGGCAAGGTCATCTATTCGGGCAGCCATGAACTGTCGGCCGTTGCCGTCAACAAGGGCAAGGTCGATGCCGCCTTCGTCGCGACCCACCGCTTCGACAACGTGGTCAACAAGGGCGAAATCAAGCTGGAAGACGTCAACATCCTGTGGGAATCCAAGCCGATCCCGCAGGATCCCTTCGTCTACCGCAAGCCGCTGTGCGAAGACATCAAGAAGAACATCCGCGAGACCTTCCTGGGCTTGGATAAGGAACCCGGCGCTCAGAAGTTCCTTGCCAACGTGAAGTCCAACAAGTTCGTCGCCATGACGTCGGAAGACTACGACATCATCCGCGACCTGAAGGCTGCCAAGGACGCGCGCAAGAAGAAGTAAGGGTACACTGTACCCCGGCGGCGGCCGGGTTCCGCCGGTTACTCCCTGTCGGGGGCCGGCCGCCGCATACTCTTCCCGCAGAACCGGGCAAAAGAACCGGAATGCCTTTTCTATCAACGACCAGACCTGGATGACACATCATGGCCGTCTTGGAAGTAAGAGACCTGCGCGCGCGTTACAGCGCCCGTGGTCCGGAAATCCTCAAGGGAATATCCTTCGACGTCGAAGGCGATGATTTCTTCGCCATCATCGGCCCCAGCGGAGCCGGCAAATCGACCCTGATCCGCTGTATCAATCGGCTGGTCAATCCGACGTCCGGATCCATCGTGTTCAACGGACACGACGTAACCAAGATGTCGAGCCGCGACCTGCGCCTGGTGCGCCGCGACATCGGCATGATCTTTCAGGAATTCAACCTGATCGACCGCATGAGCGTGATGGACAACGTGCTGGCGGGGCGCCTGGGCTATACCGGCAACCTGCGCACCCTGTTCCGCATGTTCCCGCGCAAGGACATCGACCATGCCCTGCATCTGCTTGACCGGGTCGGCCTGTCCGATCATGTGGACAAGCGCGCGGACGAGCTTTCCGGCGGCCAGCGCCAACGCGTCGGCATCGCCCGCGCCCTGATGCAGGATCCCAAGCTGATGCTGCTGGACGAGCCGACTTCTGCGCTCGATCCCAAGATTTCGCGCGAGATCATGGCCCTGATCAAGGAAATGGCGCAGGAACTGAACGTGCCCTGTCTGTGCAATATCCACGACGTCAAGTTGGCCATGGAATTCTGCAACAAGATGATCGGCCTGCAGGACGGCATGACCATGTTCGCCGGCCCGACGGAACAGATGAACGAGGCGAAGCTCGACGAGATTTACGCCATGGAAGTTCTGTGAGGCGGATGAGATGGACAACGCCACTGGATACCGTGTCATGGACATGAGAACCGACGACATCCTAGCCCGCCGCACCCGGCGCCAGCGCAAGACCGCCATCATCGCGGTGGTCCTGTTCGGACTTGTCGTGTGGAGCGTCGACGTCACCGTGATCCAGGATACGGACTGGGCGCGCATCGGCAGCCTGGGCGAGGTCATGGAGGCCGCCGGCCAGTTCGCCGGCATCGATTTCTCCCTGTTCCCGAGCCTTCTCGGCCCGACCCTGGAAACCCTGTTGATCGCCTGTCTTGGCACGGCGATGGGCGTCATCCTCTGCGTGCCGGCGACTTGGTTTGGGGCGATGAACATCACCCCCTTCGCACCGATCACCTATCCCATCGCGCGCCTGATGATGACCCTCAGCCGATCGGTCCACGAAATCGTCTGGGCGCTGTTCTTCGTCGCGGTGTTCGGCCTGGGCGCCATGGCCGGGGTGTTCGCCATCGCCATGCGTTCGATCGGCTTCATTGCCAAGCTGTCGGCCGAGGCCATCGAGGACATCGATCCAGGCCCCGTCGAGGCCATGCGCGCGACCGGCGCCAATACGTTCCAGGTCATGCTTTACGCCATCATGCCGCAGGTCCTGCCGCAGGTCATCGGCACCGTGATTTTCGAATGGGAAATCAATATCCGCCGCTCGGCCGTGCTTGGCCTGGTCGGCGCCGGGGGCCTTGGACTGGTGTTCTTCCGTCAGATGAACACCTTCAACTTCCACGGCGTGACCTCGGTGATCATCGCCATTCTGGCCATCATTTTCCTGGGCGAGGCGATCTCTCACGCGATCCGCCGGCGCATGATCTAGGGGGCCGCAATGACAACCAACGCAACACCCACTGACGCCGCCCTTCCCAAGAAGTGGTCGCGCTTTAAATACCCGGACTCGCTCTACAGCTACGCGGGATGGCTCATTGCCTTCACCGTCGTGGTGTTCAGCATCGAATATCTGAACATTCCCCTGGATCGCCTGTTCGGCATGTTCGGGCGCATGGGTGAGGTCATTGCCCAGCGCTACTATCCCGCCGATATCGACTACATCATGGACCGGGATTACCTAGGCTATGTGATTGAAACCATTCAGATGGCCTATTTGGGGGCCCTGTTCGGTTTGCTCATCACCATCCCGCTGGCCTGGTTCGCAGCCTACAACATGACGCCGTCCAGACTGTTCGTGTATCCGGGTGCCCGCATGTTCTCCATGTCCTGCCGGGCCGTGCACGAGACCATCTGGGCCATCCTGTTCGTCTCGATCCTCGG
>DNMS01000429.1:4610-4738 GCA_003488105.1 Rhodospirillaceae bacterium | reverse complement strand
CTTATCGAGGTCAAGGACAAGTCCCGGGAAATGCCCCTGGTGCTGCTGGCCATCGAATCGTCCGAACGCGACGTGCCCGACTACATGGAAGTGAACCACAAGAAATTGGCCGGTACCTTCCTGCGCAC
>DNMS01000429.1:3035-4360 GCA_003488105.1 Rhodospirillaceae bacterium | reverse complement strand
CGCTAAGGGAATTTACGAATTGGCGCGGTTTTCTCCGCGCCGGAAAAGGGGCACCATCGGGTGCCCCTTTTTTGTTGTCCGGGGAACGGGACGGAGAGATCAGCCATGACACCGACGGAAATCGTCGAAAGTTTCTATGCGGATGTGTGGAACCGCCGGGATTACGGCCAGGCGCGGCGCATCATCGCCAAGGACTTTAGATTCCGCGGCTCCCTCGACGATGAACGTCAGGGCGTCGAGGGCTTCATCGATTACAACAAAGGCGTTCACAAGGCGCTCGGCGGCTACACCTGCACCATCCGCGACATGATCGTGGCGGACGGGCGCGTTGCCGCCCAGATGTACTTCGAAGGCGTCCATCAGGATGACTTCTTCGGGGTGCCGGCCACGGGAAAAACGCTGCACTGGATGGGTGCCGCGTTCTTCGAGATATCGGCGGGTCAGATTCAGAGCCTCTGGGTGCTGGGTGATATTGACGGCCTGAAACGCCAATTGGGCCTGACGGAAACCGCCTGGGCGTAACCGCCGGTCCCGCCGCCCCAGGAGCAATCCAGAGTGGGGGCGACGGGCCGGGGTTGGAGGTCAGGCGGCGACCGCGTCGTTGGCGGGCGCCTGGCGGATCAGGTAATCGAAGGCGGAGAGGGCTGATTTCGCCCCTTCGCCCATGGCGATGATGATCTGCTTGTGCGGCGTGGTCGTCGCATCGCCGGCGGCGAAGATGCCGGGGACGGAGGTCTCGCCCCGTTGATTGACCTCGATCTCGCCGCGCGGGCTCAGCTCCAGGGCGCCCTTCAGCCATTCCGTATTGGGCACCAGGCCGATCTGCACGAAGATGCCTTCCAGGTCGACTGTATGCGACTGCTCGGTCGCCCGGTCCTGATACGTCAGGCCGGTGACCTTGCCGCCGTCGCCCCGCACTTCCGTGGTCAGGGCCTGGGTGATGACGGTGACGTTGGCCAGGCTGCGCAGTTTGCGTTGCAGGACTTCGTCCGCGCGCAATTGCTTGTCGAACTCGATCAGGGTGACATGGGCGACGATCCCGGCAAGGTCGATCGCCGCTTCGACGCCCGAGTTGCCGCCGCCGATCACGGCCACGCGCTTGCCCTTGAACAGGGGGCCGTCGCAGTGCGGGCAGTAGGCGACACCACGGTTTCGGTATTCGTCCTCACCGGGCACGTTCATCTGCCGCCAGCGGGCCCCCGGGCTCAGCACGATCGACCGGGCGTCCAGCGTGGCGCCGCTTTCCAGCGTGATCCGGTGCAGGCCGCCCGGCTGCGTGGCCGGCGTCAATGCCGTCGCGCGCTGCAGGTTCATGATGTCGACGT
>DNMS01000429.1:0-2928 GCA_003488105.1 Rhodospirillaceae bacterium | reverse complement strand
CGTAATCCCGGACATGGGATTCCAGCGCCGCCGCCAGGGCCGGGCCTTCGGTGTGGGGGACGGAAATGAAGTTCTCGATCGCCATGGTGTCCAGCACCTGGCCGCCGAACCGTTCCGACGCAACGCCCGTGCGGATGCCCTTGCGGGCGGCATAGACCGCGGCCGCGGCACCGGCCGGGCCGCCGCCGACGATCAGCATGTCGAACGGTTCCTTGGCGTCGATGGCTTCGGCGGCGCGGTCGGCGGCACCGGTGTCGATCTTGGCCAGGATCTGTTCCAGTTCCATGCGGCCCTGGGCGAAGGGCGCGCCGTTCAGGTAGACCGAGGGCACGGCCATGACCTTGCGGGTCTCGACCTCGTCCGGGAACAGGCCGCCGTCGATGGCGACATGGCTGACGCCCGGGTTGAACACGGCCATCACGTTCAGCGCCTGGACCACGTCGGGGCAGTTCTGGCAGGACAGGGAGAAATAGGTTTCGAAATGGAACTCACCGCTCAGGCCCTTGACCTGTTCCAGGACCTCGGGGGCGACCTTGGGCGGGTGGCCGCCCGAATGCAGCAAGGCCAGCACCAGGGAGGTGAACTCGTGGCCCAGCGGGATGCCGGCGAAGCGCAGGCCCGTTTCCGCGCCGCCGCGCAGGATCGTGAAGGACGGCACGCGGTCGTCGGCTTCCGCACCTTCGGCGCGCCGCCAGGAGACTTTGTCCGACAATTGGGCGATATCGCCCAGCAGGGTTTCCAGGTCCCCCGACGCCTTGACGTCGTTCAGGGTCGCGACGAGCTCGATGGGCTCGCGCAAATTCTCCAGATAGCCTTTCAGCTGGGTCTTCAGGGTCTCGTCCAACATGGTCCTGTCTTTCGTTCTTTAAATTTGCGTCTGGGGTCGTTTCTTCGTGTCGCGGGACCCGGCGGACGGGGCGCGTCGCCCCTAAGGGGGAGAGGGGGAGACGCGCCCGCTTGCCGGGTCGGGCTTAGATCTTGCCGACCAGCTGCAGGGAGGGGGCCAGCGTTTCGGCGCCTTCTTCCCATTTCGCCGGGCAGACTTCATCCGGATGGGCCCGCACGTACTGGGCGGCCTTGATCTTGCGCAGAAGCTCGGTCGCGTTGCGGCCGACGCCTTCGGAGGTCACCTCGACGATCTGGATCACGCCGTCCGGGTCGACCACGAAGGTGCCGCGGTCGGCGAGGCCCTGGCCTTCGCGCATCACCTCGAAGTTGCGGGTGATGGTGCCGGTCGGATCACCGACCATGGGGAAGGCGATCTTGCCGATGGCGGGCGAGGAATCATGCCAGGCCTTGTGCGAGAAGTGGGTGTCGGTGGAGACCGAATAGATCTCGACGCCCATGTTCTGGAACTCGGTGTAGTTGTCGGCCAGATCTTCGAGCTCGGTCGGGCAGACGAAGGTGAAGTCGGCCGGATAGAAGAAGAAGACGGCCCATTTGTCTTTCACGTCGGCATCGGTGACGGTGACGAACTTGCCGTCCTTGAAGGCTTCGGCCTTGAACGGCTTCATTTCGGTATTGATGAGAGACATATCGGCTCCGTTGGTTGGTGTTGTTGGGTACACCCCCTAGATAGCCAAATGCGAATGACTATTAAAATGAATTTACTGATTAAATTAAATCGGAAAATACGATTAATTCAAATTAAAAAGGTCAAAATAGTGATTTTTTAGTCGGGCGGGCCGCAAGAGCCGCGAATGGATACCCAAACGAAAAGGACCGCCAAACGGCGGCCCTTCCCTCAAGCCCTCCCTGGAAACTCGGGGGCCTCATTTTTATGGGGTGATTAAACCCAGACAAATAAGACGAAATTCAAGCGGCGTTTTCAACGCCTTTTTCGTCCAACAGCTGCTTCAGCTCGCCGGTCTCAAACATTTCCCGGATGATGTCGCAGCCGCCGACGAATTCGCCCTTCACGTAAAGCTGGGGGATGGTCGGCCAGTTGGTATAGGCCTTGATGCCCTCGCGAATCTCCATGTCGTCCAGGACGTTGACGCCCTTGAACTTGACGCCGATGGTCGACAGCGCCTGCACCACGGCGGCGGAAAAACCGCACTGCGGGAACATGGGCGTGCCCTTCATGAACAGCACCACGTCGTTGTCGTCTACTTCCTGCTTGATCTGGGCGAAAACGGGATTCTCGCTCATCTGTGTGTCCTTTCGTTGGGCCCGGGGCAAAATTTCCGGGCGAATCGCCTGAGACGGCCTGGAGTTCAGCCGGCCGGGGCCGATGTCTGCAGGGCAAGGGCGTGCAGTTCGTTGCCCATGCGGCCCTGAAGTGCCTGATAGACCATCTGGTGCTGCTGAACGCGGGATTTGCCCCGGAAGGCTTCGGACACCACGACGGCGAGGTAATGGTCCCCGTCACCGCGCAGGTCTTCAATAGTCACCTCCGCGCCGGGAATTCCGTCCCGGATAAGCGTTTCGATCTCGCCTGCGGCCATGGCCATGATTGGGTCCCCAAATTCAGCAATCCATTGGGTGAAGATATGGCGTGCCTGCGGCCCAAGGTCAACAGTCCGCGTGTGCGGAAATTCCGCCGTCAGGCCCCGGGGGCGGCCATGAAAGCCGGCATCCAGCCTTCATGGATGGTTCGCAGGTCCACCAAGGATATCCCGCCATGGCCGTCAACGGCGATTTCGCCGCCGCCGCATGTGCCGAGGACCAGCGCCGGCACGCCCGTATCGCGGGCGGCGGTGGCAAGCTGCGCCGCGTCGCCGGTGGTGACCAGATAGCGCGCCTGATCCTCGCCGAACAGGAAGGCGGTGGCATGGACGCCGTCCGGCAGGGTGATCTGAGCCCCCAGGTCGCCCGACAGCGCCATTTCAGCCAGCGCCACCAGCAGCCCGCCGTCGGACAGGTCGTGGCAGGCGGTGATCTGTCCCGCCTCAATCAAGGAGCGCACGAAATCACCCGTGCGTCGCT
>DNMS01000161.1:6572-14171 GCA_003488105.1 Rhodospirillaceae bacterium | reverse complement strand
AACCATGGTCATGGCCAGTTGCACGTTCAGCACCTGCATCCCGGCCAGGGACAGGATCAACAACACCACGGCGACGGAGGAATGGGACGCCCAGGTCAAGGCGGCCGCGAACACCACGGCCAACAGCGGCTCGCTGGTCAGGGGATGAACCAGGACGGCCATGGCCTCGCTCTCGCGGAACGGCAGGGAACCCATGGCGATCAGACGCAAAGACAACAACATCAGGCCGAGCCCGAGAAGAGCGCGGGCAATGGCGCGACGGCGGCTATTTTCCGTGGACAGGAACAGAAAGACGCCGGCCGAAATCAGCACCGGCGACAGCCATTCCAGATCGAGCGACAGGGCCTGCACGATCATGGTCGAGCCGACATCGGCGCCCAGCATAATGGCGAGTGCGGCAACACCCCCCAGCAGCCCCTGCCCGGCGAAGGACGAGACGATCAGCGCCGTCGCGGTCGAGCTTTGCAGGATGGTGGTGACGCCGAACCCGGCGGCCAGGCCCGTCACCCGGTTGCGCGCGGAGGCCGCCAGCGCGCGGCGCAGGTCGGCGCCGAAGGATCGGGTGATCCCCGTGCGCACCATGCGGATGCCCCATAACAGAAGGGCGACGCCGCCGACGATATTGATGATGGTTTCCACGTGCCTTCGCGCTTTCCGGTGCAGGTTTCACAACCGGGGCCGCGGACGGACTCTTCGCCCGGCGGCCGCCGTAATACTCGCCCACCCCTCAATAGACGCACTGAGTGCGCTTATAGTCCGAAAACCCGCCCCTTACAATCGGATGACCTTGAGGAAACGTCTATCAGCTGAGCCAGGGCATGGAGAAGGTCTTCACGTTGGTGAAGCTCTTCATCGCCTCGATCACGCCTTCCTTGTAGCCCAGGCCCGAATCCTTGATCCCGCCGAAGGGCGACATTTCGATGCGGAAACCGGGAACTTCCCAGACGTTGACCGTGCCGACGACCAAGTCGTCGATGAAGCGGGTGATGTATTCCATGTTGTTGGTGCACACGCCGGACGACAGGCCGAAGGCCGTGGAGTTGGAAATCTTGATGACTTCGGCGATGTCATTGGGGCAGCGGATGATCGGCACCACGGGGCCAAAGGTTTCCTCGCGCACCAGTTCGCAATCGAAGGGCACGCGGTCGACCAGGGTCGGCGAATAGAGGGCACCGTCCCGCTTGTTGCCGTACAGAAGCTCGGCCCCCTTGGCGACGGCGTCATTGACCCGGCGTTCGAACTGCATGGCGGCCTTTTCCTCGATCACCGTGCCGACATCCGTGTCCGGGTCCATGGGATCGCCGTACTTGATGGCCTTGACCTTTTCCAGGGCGATCTTGACGAATTCGTCGGCGACCGCGTCGACCACCAGGATGCGCTTCACCGCCGTGCAGCGCTGGCCCGAGTTCTTGGTGGCACCCGCGACGGCCAGGGTCGCGGCTTTCTCCAGGTCGGCGTCTTCCATGACGATCAGGGGGTCATTGCCGCCCAGTTCCAGCACCATGCGGCGATAGCCCGCGTGGTCGGCGATGTACTTGCCGACCGCCACGCCGCCGGTGAAGGTCACCAGATCGGCATGTTCGTTGGTGATCATCTCGTCGGCGATCTCGGCCGGGGCGCCGGTGATGACCTGGAACATTTCCGGCGGCAGGCCCGCTTCGTAAAGAACGTCGGCCAGCAGCAGCGCCGTCAGCGGCGTCTTCTCCGTCGGCTTCAGGACCATGCAGTTGTTGGTCGCGACCGAGGGCGCGATCTTATGCGCGACCTGGTTGAGCGGATGGTTGAACGGCGTGATGGCGCTGATCGCCCGCAGCGGCTGACGCGTGGTAAAGATCTTGCGCTTCGGGCCCGAGGGCGACACGTCGCAGGAAAACACCTCGCCGTCGTCCATCAGGGTCAGGGCAGCGGACAGGTTGAACACGCTGTTGGAGCGCCCGGCCTCGTACATCGAATCCTTTTTCGACAGGCCGCATTCGGCGGTGATCAGGTCGGACACCTGCTCGCGGCGGGAATAGAGGATTTCGCCGGTCTTCTTGAGGATTTCCGCGCGCTCGTGCCGGGTCAGGGTCGGCTTGTATTCAGCAGCCGTCTTGAACGCCTTCTTGACGTCGGCAACCGACGCCTTCGGCACCGTGCCGACGACCTTGTTGGTGTAGGGGTTCATGACCTCGATGCGCTCGTCGCGCACGCCGCTGTCTCCGACAAGGCGGAGCTTTTCGTGGATCACTTCATCTTTGAGGTCGGTAACGGCGCTGTCCATGGAATTGTCCTCCAAACGTCCCCCGGCGGGGTGTTGTTTAATGCTGTGTTGTTTCAGGCGGCGTTCATCAGGCCGCGTTTTGGGCGAGCGCCGTGTGGTTGAGCGCCACGTCGAAGATGTCGAAGTTGCGAAGCCGCCGGCCGCTGTCGACGGAGGCCGTGCGGGTCACGATCAGGGGCACTTTCTGTTCCGTCACCCCGCCGTGGGAGCGCAGGGGCTCCTTCAACTGGCTGAGGTCGTGGCGGTCGGACGAGGTGCCCAGTACCTTGGCTTTGTCGGACACCACGATCAGGTCGCCCAGGCGGTCTTCCGGCAGTTCGAATTCGGCGCAGCCGTGTTTCTTGTCGTAGACCTTTTGCACACCGGAAACCGCGGCCAGCTTGGAGATGACGGCGGATGTATCCGCATCCGGCGGCAGGTAGACGGTGGCAAAGGAGCCCAAGGCCCCGTGGTGCACGACATAGGGGTCGGTGATCGGCAGGATCACCCGCGCCTTGCCCGCACCCAGGATACCGTCGAGCACTTCCTGCAGATAAATCACGTCAGGCTGGCCGTCGCTGCCGAACTTGGCGTTCATGCCGTGGTCGGCGGTCATCGCCAGCACGGCGCCGAGCGCATCCAGCTTGGCCCAATAGCCGTCCATCATGGCGTAGAAGGCATTGGCCACCGGCGTGCCGGGGGCATGCTTGTGCTGGATGTAGTCGGTGGTCGACAGGTACATGATGTCGGGGCGCATGGTTTCCATCAGCTTGACGCCCGCATCGAAGATGAATTCCGACAGGTCCGCCGAATAGACATCCGGGATCGGCCGCCCGACCAGGGCCTGCGCATTGTCGATGCCGTTTTCGGCCTTGCTGGTCTGGTCCGCCTTTTCCGACGAGAACGACACGGCGCGGCCCGAGGTAAAGTCGAGGCCATGGCCCAGCAGGCGGCGCAGCTTGTCCTTGGCGGTGACGATGGCGACCTTGGCGCCGGCATCGTGGAAGGCCTTGAAAATGGTGTCCGTGCGCAGGAATTTGGGGTCGTTCATCATCACTTCCTCGCCCGTGTCCGGGTCCAGGAAGAAGTTGC
Source organism: Rhodospirillaceae bacterium (assembly GCA_003488105.1). The sequence continues at coordinate 10,840 of DNMS01000161.1, read as the reverse complement.
CGGAAATGCCGTGCACCTTGGGCGGCACGCCGGTGACGATCGACAGATTGTTGGGGTTGGTGAAACTGGGCACCACGCATTCGGCGCGCAGGTCGGACCCGCCCTTCAGCGCCTTTTCCAGGAACGGCATATGGCCGCCGGCGATGGCCTGTTCGATGTAATCCGGCTCCGAGCCGTCGATGCAGACCACCACCAGGGGCTGGCTGGGCCAGGCATAGGTACGGCCGTTGACGGAGACGCTACTGGGATGGGATGGGGTCTGATCCATGATGCTGCTCACCTTTGAAATCGTCCGGCACGCGGGGACGTGCCCTGGTTTCGGGAATTCTCGTGACCGGCCAAGGATATGTCAAATCGCTAATAACTATGTGATTGATAGGTTAAATCAATATGACGACGATCCCGACCCGGGACCGGGTCAGGCTTCGATTGGGCGAATTAACGTGGGAAATCAGCCGCGCAGGCGAGATGACGCGGGATCGTAGAGAGGCTTGAGCGAGGCCTGGGCCGGATAGCGCACGCCGGCGATCTCGATCTCGTAGGCATGGCCGTCGATCCCGGCCACGCCGCCGTCCGGCACGGACACATAGCCCATGCCCACGGCCCCGCCCAGGGTATGGCCGTACATGCCCGACGTGACCTTGCCGACGATCGCACCGTCCCGCCAGATCGGCTCGTTGTGGTAGAGCAGCGGTTCGGGGTCCGTGATCAGGAACTGCAGCAGGCGGCGCGTGATCCCCACCTCCCGCTGCGCCAGCAACGCCTCGCGGCCGATGAAGCCGCCGGGCTTGTCCCAGGCGACGGCGAAGCCGAGCCCGGCTTCCAACGCCGTGTCTTCATCGGAAATGTCGTGGCCCCAATGGCGGTAGGCCTTTTCGATGCGCAGGGAGTTCATGGCATGCATGCCGGCATGGACCAGGCCGAAGTCCCGGCCCGCCGCATTGATCGCTTCATAGACATGGGCCGCGAATTCCGTCGGCATCATGATTTCCCAGCCCAGTTCGCCCGCATAGGAAATGCGGGTCATCCGCGCCATCGCCATCGCGAATTCGACCTCGCGGCTGGCACCGAAGGGAAAGGCGTCGTTGCCGAGATTTTCCGGCGTCAGCTTGGCCAGCAGGTCCCGCGACCGGGGCCCGGCAACGCCGATCACCGCATGGCCCGAGGTCACATCGGTGACCGTGCAGCGCTCATGATCCTGCACATGGCCCTTGAGCCAGTGGAAATCCCGCACCTGACAGGCGCCGGAGGTGACGACCAGGAAGGCGTCCTCGGTCAGCCGCGTGACGGTCAGATCGGCCTCGATCCCGCCGCGGTCGTTCAGCCATTGGGTATAGACGGCGCGACCCGCATCGCCCGCGACATGATTGGCCGACACCCGGCCCAGGACCCGGGCCGCGTCCGCGCCCTCGACCCGGAACTTGGCGAAGGTCGTGAGATCGAACAGGGCGACGCCGTCCCGCGCCGCGCGATGCTCCGCCGCTGAATGATCGAACCAGTTCTGCCGGCCGTAGCTGTATTCGTATTTGGGTTCGGTCCCTTCCGGCGCGAACCAGTTGGCGCGCTCCCACCCCGCACTTTCGCCGAAACAGGCGTTGGCGGCCTTCAGATGTTCGTGGAGCGGCGAGCGGCGCAGGCCCCGCCCCGTCGTATACTGCTGAAACGGCCAATGGGTGGCGTAGAGAAGGCCCAGGCTTTCCGAAACCCGGTCGCGCAAATAGGCGCGGTTGGCCTGGAACGGCATCTGGCGGCGGACGTCCACTTCCCACAGGTCCATGGGGGCATGGCCCGACTTGATCCAGTCCGCGACCACACGGCCGATGCCGCCCGCCGACTGAATGCCGATGGAATTGAGCCCCGCCGCGACCATCAGCCCGTCCAGCCCCGGTGCGGGACCCAGGTTGTAGCGCACGTCGGGGGTGAAGCTTTCCGGGCCGTTGAAGAAAGTCTGGATGCCAGCATTCTCCAGCGCCGGCAGGCGCGCCATGGCGGCTTCCAAAATCGGCTCGAAATGATCAAAGTCGTCGGGCAATTGGTCGAATTCGAAATCGTCCGGAATGCCGTCCATGCCCCAGGGCTTGGCCTTGGGCTCGAACGCGCCGATCAGCATCTTGCCGGCGTCTTCCTTGTAATAGGCGCATTCGTCGTAGACCCGCAGCACCGGCAGGTCCGGCGTCATGCCCGCGAAGGGTTCGGTGACGATGTAGAAATGCTCGCAGGCATGCAGCGGCAGGGTCACGCCGACCTGGGCCGCCATGTCGCGGCCCCACATGCCGGTGGCCAGCACGACCCAGCGGGCGCGCACCTCGCCCGTCTCCGTGCGCACGCCGGCGGCGCGGCCGTTCTCGACGATGATCCCGGTGACCTTGGTATCCTCGAACAAACGCGCCCCACCCATGCGCGCCCCCTTGGCCAGGGCCAGGGTGATGTCGGCCGGGTTGCCCTGCCCGTCCGAGGGAATCCAGGTGCCGCCCAGCACGTCGCCGGTTTCCACCAGGGGATGGCGTTCCCTGACTTCTTCCGGGGTGATGATGTCGACCTGCAGGCCGAACACCTTGGCCATGGAGGCGTTGCGGCGGAATTCCTCCATCCGCCCTTCGTGGAGGGCGACGGAGACGGACCCGTTCTGCTTCAGACCCGTGGCCTGGCCGGTCTCTCCCTCCAACTCGCGGTACAGTTCCGCCGTGTATTTGGCCAGCCGCGTCATGTTGGCGCTGCCACGCAGCTGGCCGATCAAGCCCGCCGCATGCCAGGTGGTGCCGGAGGTCAGCTTGCGCCGCTCCAGCAGCACCACGTCGGTAATGCCGATCTTGGTCAGGTGATAGGCAATGGAACAGCCGATGACCCCGCCGCCGATGACGACGACCTCGGCGGTCGCGGGCGGCGTCTTGGCGGCGTCGGTCACGATTGCGGCCTATTCGGCGGCCTGGGGGGCGCCGGTCTTCACGCCCATTTCGGCCAGCACTTCCGCCATGGCCTTGAGTGCCGCCTTCATCTCGGCCGCCCCCAGGTGGCCGATGCAGCCGACGCGGAAGCTGGGCGCCACCGTCAGCTTGCCGGGATAGAGCACGAAGCCCCGATCCTTCACCTTGTCGTAGAACACCTGGAAATCGAAGGCGGGGTCCGACGGCATGTGGAAGGTGACGATGATCGGCGCCTGCAGGCCCTGGGGCAGCAGGGTCTGGAAGCCCAGTTCGGCCATGCCGTCGATCAGGACGCGGCAGTTTTCCGAATAACGCTTGAAGCGCCCCGGCTGGCCGCCCTCGGCCTCGAACTGCTCGATGGCCTTGGCGAAGGCGAAGATGACATGGGTCGGCGGCGTGAAGCGCCACTGGCCGTTGGCCTCCATCGCCTGCCACTGGTCGTAGAGGTCGAGGGCCAGGGAATGGGAATGGCCTTCGCAGCCTTCCAGAACCGTCTTGCGGATCAGGGCGAAGCCCATGCCGGGCACCCCTTCCAGGCATTTGTTGGACGACGCCATGACGGCGTCAAACGGCACCTTGGCGAGGTCCAGTTCGATGGCGCCGAAGGCGCTCATGGCGTCGATGATCAGGGACCGCCCCGCGTCCTTCACCACATGGGCGATGTCGGCGATGGGGTTGAGAATGCCCGAGGTGGTTTCGCAATGAACGACCAGGACATGGGTGATGGCGGCATCGGCGGCCAGTTTGGCGGCCAGGGCCGCCGCGTCCGGCGGCACGTCCTCGGCGGTTTCGGAAATCTCGAACGCGCGCCCGGCGTATTCCAAAATCTTGCCCATGCGCTTGCCGTAGGCGCCGTTGACCAGGATCAACGCCTTGCCGGTCTTGGGGATCAGGGTGCAAAGCGCCGCCTCGACCACGAAGGTGCCGGAGCCCTGGAGCGGCACGCAAACGTGGGTCGCGGCCGCATTGGCGATTTCCAGCAGCTTGCGGCGCACGGCGGCGTTGGCGTCGATGAACGCCTGATCGCGCGAGCCCCAATCGTGGCGCATGGCGTCGCGGGTTTCGGCGGCGGTGGTCAGGGGGCCGGGCGTGAGAAGAAGGGGATCACCGGGGGTCAACGTCATGGTTGGGCCTTTCCAACTTTGTCATTAGGGCCGCGGCCGGGCCGTTCGGGCAGCCGGTCGCGCGGAGTTTCGGGCGGGATGGGTCAATTCGTCAAATCGTTAATTCGGATATCATCCATAGACCAGGACTATGCGGCGGCGCGGGCGGGTTTTGCCGCTCAACGTTTCCGCCACGCCTGGGTGCGCGCGAGAATACCGCGTGTCAGCCCCGCATGCACCA
>DNMS01000161.1:0-6464 GCA_003488105.1 Rhodospirillaceae bacterium | reverse complement strand
CCCCGAGTGAGCCCCGCATGCACCAGCCGAACCGCCGCCGCCGTGCCGACGATCATCATGCCCATGGCGGCGGCCGGCGCCACGTCGCCGGCATCGTCCATGTTGAGAATCGCGACCGACGCCAGGGCCGTATCCGGCGAATAAAGGAACACCACCGCCGACACGGTCGTCATGGCATTGACGAACAGATACATGGAGATATCGAGAATCGCCGGCATGCAGACCGGCACGGTGATGCGGAAGAAGGTCTTGTAGAACGGCACCTTGAGCGACTGCGACACGCTTTCGAATTCGCCGTCCAGTTGCTTCAGCGCCGTCGCCGCCGTGAGGTGCGCGACCGTATAGAAATGGGTGACCGTGCAGATCACCAGGATCGGCATGGTGTGGTAGAGAAAGCCCAACGGGTTGTTCGGCGCGTTGAAGAAAAACACATAGGCCAGCCCCAGCACCAAGCCCGGCACCGCCATGGGGATCATGCACAACAACTGCATGGCCGTGCGGCCGGAATGGAAGCCTTTGCTTTTTTCCACCAGATAGGCGCCGGTGAACACCATCGCCGTGCCGATCACCGCCGTCCAGGCCGCCAGCTCGATGGAATTCCAATAGGCATTCCAACTGCCGCCATCCATCAGGTCGAAGTTGTAATGCTTGAGCGACAGGGTCAGGTCATAAGGCCAGAACTTGGCGAAGGAAGCGAAGCAGGCCATGCCCAGGATCGAGACCATGATCAGGCCGATCAGGCAGCAGAAGGCCAGCATGGTCATGTCGACCGCGCGGTTCTTCTTGGGCTGATACGGCACCGCGCGGGCCGACAGCAGGGCGACCTGGCGGCGCTGCACGATGCGGTCGGCGGCGAAGGCGAACAGGGCCGGCAACAGCAGCACCATGGAGACGACCGCCCCCATTTCGAAATCCTGGCGCCCGACCACCTGTTTGTAGATGTCGGTCGCCAGCACGTTGTACTTGCCGCCGACCACCTTGGGCACGCCGAAGTCGGTGATGACCAGGGTGAAGCAGACGAAGAAGGCCGAAACCAGGCCGTAGCGCACGCTGGGCAGGGTCACGGTGAAGAAGGTCTTGATCCTGGAGGCACCCAGCGCATCCGATGCCTCGTACAACCGCGCATCCGAATTGGCCATGGCGATCAGCATGATCGTCAGCACATGGGGAAACACATAGAAGCATTCGCCCATGACGATGCCGATGGGGCCGTAGATTTCGTAGCCGAACAGCCAGTCCTTGATGATGCCCTGATTGCCGAACAGATAGACCAGGGCGATCGCCGGCAGCAGCGACGGCATGAGGATTGGCAGCAGCGCCACGCCCTTGAACAGGGACTTGAACGGGATGCAGGTGCGGGTCAGGGCATAGGCATAGATGAAGGCCAGCGTGACCACGATAACGCAGCACAACAGGGTCACCGTCAGGCTGTTCTCGATCGACCAGAACAGCGCCGGGGTGGAAAAGAAGCTGACGTAATTGGCCAGGCCGACGAACAGGCCGTCGGCGTTCTTGAAGCTTTTCGACAGAAGCGCATAGAGCGGCAGCAGGATCGAGACGGTGAGGTACAGCGCAATGCCGACCAGCACCGCGCGCATGATCCAGTCTTCGCTGCTGACCTTGGGCGTGATCCGGGGGGCTTCGACGACGGCGGCGTCCCGCATGGCTCAGCCCCCGCCCACGGGGCGGTAGATGCGCACGAATTCGGGCGGCAGGGCCGCCTGCACCGCCATGCCCTCGCGGATGCCCAGGTCACGGGCGCGGTTCGCCGACAGGTCGATCATGAAATCGATGTCCGTGCCGAAGGTCTGCCCCGCGCCGTTGACCGGTGTCACATGGCAGCGGTGGAACGAGCCCAGGAATTCCACGTCGGTGATCGTCACCGGGATGCCGGCGGCGCCGGCCTCGGTCGAGACCTGCACGTCCTCGGGCCGGATGCAGACCGTGACCATGTCGCCGGGATTGAGCCCATCCAGGGCCGCGCCACAGTCGATGGCGACACCGGCGACGGAGACCCGCCCGCCGGCCTGAACCTCGCCGTCGACGAAGTTGGTGGTGCCGATGAAGTCGGCGACGAAGGGCGATGCCGGATCGGCGTAAATATCTTCCGGCGAGCCGACCTGTTCGATCACGCCGTGGTTCATCACCACGATGCGGTCGGCCATGGCCAGGGCCTCTTCCTGATCGTGGGTCACCATGATGGTGGTGATGCCGATCTTTTCCTGCAGTTCCTTGATCTCGTGGCGCAGGTGAACGCGCACCTTGGCGTCGAGCGCCGACAGGGGCTCGTCCAGCAGCAACAGGCCCGGCGAGGTCGCGAGGGCGCGGGCCAGGGCCACGCGCTGCTGCTGGCCGCCCGAAAGCTGCGACGGGTATTTTTTCGCATGGTCGCGCAGGCCGACCAGGTCGAGAAGGTCGGACACGCGGGCCGCGATGTCGGCCTTCGGCATGTTCCGGTTTTCCAGGCCGTACCCGATGTTGCGGGTCACGCTCAGGTTCGGGAACAGGGCGTAGGACTGGAACACGATGCCGAAATCCCGTTCGTTGGGCGGCAGCGCCGAAATGTCGCGGCCGGCCTGTTCGACCGTGCCCATGGTCTGAATGTCCAGGCCCGCGATGGCGCGCAGCAACGTCGTCTTGCCGCAGCCGGACGGCCCCAGGAAACAAACGAATTCACCCTCGCTGACGTCCAGCGACACATTCTTCAGCGCCGTGAACTCGCCGAACTTCTTGGTCAGGTTACGGACCCGAAGATAGGCTTCGCCGTTGTTGTCGTTCGCCATCCCTGCCCTCCATGGCTGAATTCTATCAGACCGCGGCCCGCGGGCACACGGCCTCAAAGAGCCTGAAATAGCAAGCCCCGGCCCCATACGCGGGGGCCGGGGCTTGCCGTTCAGATCAGTCGAGAAAAGATAACCTGACTACTTCGGCTCGGACTTTCCGTCGTAGCGCTTGCGCCACTCGTCCAGGATGCGGATGCGGTTTGCGGCCGCCCACTTGAAGTCGTTCTTGATCATCTTGTCTTCGATGCCGACGGGGAAGTTCTTCACGGGCTTGGCGATGCCGGGCATGGCGACGACCGCGTATTCCTCGTTATAGATTTCCTGCGCCGTCTTGGACACGGACCAGTCGGCCAGCGCCTGGGCGGCCTTCAGGTTCTTGGTGTTCTTGACGATGGCGAAGGATTCCAGATCCCAGCCCACGCCTTCGGTCGGCGCGATGACTTCCAGCGGCGCCCCTTCGTTCTTGGACTTGGCCCCCCGGTAGGCGAAGGAAATGCCGATGGCGATTTCACCCTTGGCCGCCAGCTTGCAGGGCTTGGAGCCCGAATGGGTGTAGCGCGCCATGTTTTCGTGCAGCGCGTCCATGTACTTCCAGGCCTTGTCTTCGCCCTGGATCTGAATCCACGACGACACGTCGAGGAAGCCCGTGCCCGAGGAGTTCGGGTTCGGCATGATGATATGGCCCTTGTAGACCGGCTTGGTCAGGTCTTCCCAGGTCGCGGGAATCGGCAGCTTGTGCTTTTCGCCCTCGACCGTGTTGAAGCAGACCGACGCGATCCAGGCGCGCTGCCCGACCCACAGCGGCGGGGTGTTGGTGGTGTCGTAATACTTCTTCGACAGCTTATCCAAGCCCTTGGGCGCATAGCCCTGGAAGTAGTCGTAATCGGCCAGCAGCAGCAGGCTGGTCGCCGCCACGCCCCAGACGATGTCCGCCTTGGGGTTTTCTTTCTCGGCCAGCAGCTTGGAGGTGATGATGCCCGTGGAATCGCGGACCCACTTGATGTTGACGTCCGGATTGTCCTTCTCAAAGGCCGATTTGAACTTCTTCAGCTCGTCCGCCTCGACCGCCGTGTAGACCAGAAGATCGGTCTTCGCCTTGGCGGGCGCGGCCCCCAGGATGGCGGCTGTCGCCACCGTCGCCAGCCCCAAGCCGAGGCTGCTGAACCATGTTGATTTCATCGAAATACTCCCTGTTTGATCGCCGGATTATCAGTATGTGCTGTTACCGGCATATGACAGTTTTAACCAATTCTGCGGTGACGTGACAGGATTTGTTCGGCACTGCACCAAATCCCCCTGGTGTCCGTGCCTTCGTCGGCGCCGACCCTGAACCCCCGGCAAATTCGCCGTTATGCGGGGTTCATATAGACTCAATCGCATTGGGGAAATATAAGTCAAATCGTCAGTTTATATAGATCGTATAGGTTTCATCTATGTACTATTCGCAACTGCGCGCATTCCACGCGGTCGCCACCCAAGGCGGCTTCTCCAAGGCCGCCGAACACCTGCATCTGACCCAGCCGACCCTGTCCGACCAGGTGCGCAAGCTGGAAAAGGATTTCGACATCCTCTTGTTCAACCGGACCTCGCGCTCGGTCGCGCTGACCGACGCCGGGCGGCACCTGCTCGCCATCACCAACCGGATGTTCGAATGCGAGGGCGAGGCGCTGGAATACCTCAAGGAATCGCAGAACCTGCTGGTCGGCTCCCTGACCCTCTCGGCCGACGCGCCGTTCCATGTGCTGCGCATCGTGCGCGCCTTCCGCAACCGCTATCCCGGCGTGACCGTGAACCTGAAGATCGGCAACTCGGAAGACATCCTCAATCAGCTCTACGATTTCGACGCCGACGTCGGCGTGTTCTCCCACGTGCCCGACGACGCCAGGCTCAAGGTGCTGAGCCTGCGCGACGACCCCCTGGTCGCCGTCATCAACCGCGACCACCCCTGGGCCGGGCGCGGCGCCGTGAAGTTCAAGGAACTGGCCGGCGAGCCCTTGGTGCTGCGCGAACGGGGCTCGACCACCCGCCGTCTGGTCGAACAGGAATTCGCCCGGCTGGAATTGCAGATGGGCACGGTGATGGAGGTCGAGGGCCGCGAAAGCATCCGCGAGGCCGTCGCCACCGGCAACGGCATCGGCTTCGTCTCCAAGCCCGAATTCGGCTTCGATAGCCGCCTCGTGATGATCGAGCTCAAGGACTGCAAACTGCCCATGCACGAATACATGGTCTGCCTGGAAAACCGGGCGGAAACGCGGGTGGTGCGGGCGTTCTGGGAACTGGCGGTGACGGAGCGGGATTAGGGTAGTTGCCGGATGTGGATGGTTCGTCTGGAGCACGTCTGCTTTTGACCCGAAGCGGTCTTTATCGACATCCAACACGAGCGCCACGATATACTTGGAGAACTGCGACAAGCGGGGATACCGGATGGCACTAAAGAATACTACGTCAACGAAACTGAGGAGAATGGCGGGGAGGGTCATGCTATGGCTGACTCTCGACATTATTCTACTTGTGAGCCTCTTTGGCATTGAATTTTCGCCACTCGCAAAGCCATTCTGGTGGAAGAATGTCTATTCAGTGGCAACGAATGTGCTCACAGGCGGACTTGTCTCATTCTTCTTTTACTGGCTTGTCGTTTATCTTCCAGAACATCGAAAACGACGCATTTTCAAAAATAATCTTTCGAAAATGTACAATAGAATCAAAAGAAACATCCTTTATCAGGTAATTGTTGCAAGCATTAAGGGCGGTCGACGTGATCTTCAGGCAGACCTGGATACCATCGAAAACCTGATGACACCCAAAGCCTTCAAAGAAGCATTCACGGGTGGGCGTGAGGCGGATGAAGGTTTCTATGCATTTGAAAACCAGATGAGTGGCGACACACCGGAATTCCGTGAGATCATCCTGAACTTGGAGATGCTAGCGAAGCAGATCGAATTCGTGCTTCATAATTACTCGATCGACGACGAGAATCTCTTCGACTTCTTCAAGCGTCTAGAGCTGGTTCTGCTTTCGCTGAGGCGGTCGAGTCCCGGGTACGATGAATCAAAGCCGCTATGCAGCTTTGTATACGAGATGTTCTCAGGATTTAATTTGATTGACGGATACCGCGGTTACGATGTCATCGACAAGATGATTGCCGATATCTGAGCGCCTTGACCGCCCACATTCGGAACACCTCTGCCAGAATGGCCGATATGACAGCGATGAAACAAGCCGGGATGGTCACTGGTTGTAAGATTAAGGAATGTCTGCTCATGGCTAAAAGCAGTCACTTTATCTCGTCATGGCCGGGCTTGACCCGGCCATCCACGCCTTCATGCGAGGCTGTCGAAAAGATCATCCCAGTTTGGATTGGCGTCCAAAATCAAGCGGACCTTCCATGCGCGCGACCAATGTTTGAGGTTCTTCTCCCGCTGGAGAGCTGAGCGGATATCCGCGTGAGGTTCCGCAAAGACCAAACGTTTGAGGCCGTATTTCTTCGTGAAGCCATCGGCCAAACCCTCCCGATGCTCCCAAACACGACGTGCAAGATCGCTTGTGACGCCGACGTAGAGCGTCCCGTTTGGCCTGTTCGTCATGATGTAGACCCAACCGCCTGACATGGGCCGATTTTAGGTTTCAACGAGCCAAGCCGCCACATTCAACGTGGATGGCCGGGTCAAGCCCGGCCATGAC
>DNMS01000250.1:3141-3497 GCA_003488105.1 Rhodospirillaceae bacterium | reverse complement strand
CCTTCAGATCCGCCGACGGAATGGCGTCGCCGATGAAGGGCGCCATGATCTTCTGGGCCAGGGCGGGATAGGACAGATCCTTCATGGCGCGGATGTCGTCGGCGGAAAACTGCGGCCAGATTTCGGGCACGTAAAGGCCGCCGTCGCGCGCGAGGCCGGCCAGCAGGACGTCCTCGAAACCAAGTGCCGGGGCCTGGCCCCGGGTGGAGATGTATCTGGGGTTTGTCATGTCAGGGCGCTAGATAGCGCGTTCTGAGGTGCATCTCAAACACCTTCGGGTCGAGCGGCTTGCCCGTGGCGCTGATCAAAAGCTCTTTCGCGCTGACGAGCGATCCCTTGCCGTGCACGTTGGCGCA
>DNMS01000250.1:1352-3097 GCA_003488105.1 Rhodospirillaceae bacterium | reverse complement strand
CCCCAGGCCCCGTCGTACCAGTGGATGTCTTGTAGGCAACCGAGGGTGTCCGTCGGCGGGCGGATGCCCAGAAGCCGTTCCATGCCGTCGTTCCAGGCGCCGGGCAGGTCGGGGATTTCCATGTCGCCCTCGATCAGGGCCTTTTCCAGGCGGTAGCGCAGGATCACATGGGCCGGATAGGTCACTTCGTCGGCATCGACGCGGATGCACGAACGCTCAACCTGGGTATACAGGCGGAACAGGTTGTCCGCGTCCCAGGCCGGACCCGTGCCGCCGAAGGTGTCGACCATGATCGGGGTCGCGAAATTGAGGAAGGTCTTGGACCGGCAGACCTGCATTTCGATCAGCAGGGATTGGCTTTCATGGACCGACATGCCCAGCGCATGGCCCACGGGCTGGCCGCGCCAATCCTTGGGCAGGCCGCGTTCGTACATGGCGTGGCCGGTTTCGTGCAGCACGCCCATGAGGGCCGAGGTGAAATCGTTTTCGTCATAGCGCGTGGTGATGCGCACGTCGTCCGGCGTGCCGCCGCAGAAGGGATGCAGGCTGACGTCGAGCCGCCCGTGATGGAAGTCGAAGCCCAGCATCTCCATGAACCGCTGGCCCAGCGCCTTTTGCTTTTCCTCGGGAAACGGGCCGTCGGGCAGGATGACCTTGGGCGTCTTGGCCTGATGCTCCAGAACCTCGCCCAGGAACCCGGGCAGGAAGCCTTCCAGTTCGTCGAACACGGCGTCGATCTCGGCGGAACTGCCGCCCGGCTCGTAATCGGCCAGAAGCGCGTCGTACAGGCCAACACCCAAAACCTCGGCCTTGGCGGCGGCCTTTTCGCGGACCAGGGCCAGAAGCTCGGTCACCAGGGGCTGCACGGCCTTGAAGTCGTTGTCGGCGCGGGCATCGCGCCACACGGCCTCGCAGGCCGAGGACGCGCGGCTGAACCGCGTCACCAGGTCTTCCGACAGGGCCGTGGCCTTGACGTAATTGCGTTTGATCTCGCGCAGGTTGGCCTGCTGCCAGTCGGTGAGGTCCACCGCGTCGGCTTCGGCGGCGGCGATGAGGTCGCCGGTCTCAGCCCCGGTCAGCATGCCGTGATAGACGGCGGCCAGTTCGGCCAGTTGTTCGGCCCGGGATTCGTGGCCGCCCCTCGGCATCACCGTGGACATGTCCCAATGCAGGACTTCCTGGGCCTCGCCCAGGGCGTTCAGGCGCCGGAAACGGCTTTCCAGGCGGGCGTAGGCGGGGGGTTCAGGGGATTGGCTGTCCGGCATGTCGCCTATATGGGGTCAAAAGACCGCGACGAACAGGGTGCGGTCGGCCAGCAGGGCCAGAAAAATCCCGAACAGGTAGAGGATCGTATAGAAAAACATGCGCCGGCAGGGGCCCTGTTTGGCGTCGGCGACGTTTTCCGCCCGCCACACCCGCGCCATGTGCACGACCAGCCCGACGTTCAGGCCGGCGACGGCGACGGTGTACAGCCAGCCGGACAGGCCGAGCAGCATGGGCGCGAAGGTCGCCGGAATCAGCAGCGCCGTGTAGACGGCCATCTGGATCTTGGTGCGGTGTTCGCCAACGACCACGGGCAGCATGGGCACGCCCACGGTCTGATAGTCCTGGCGGCGGAACAGGGCCAGCGCCCAGGTATGGGGCGGCGTCCACAGGAAGATGATCAAGAAGAGTGCGATGGCACCCCAGGGGTCGGCCAGGAATCCGGCGTTGCCGGTCACGGCGGCCCAGCCGATGACCGGCGG
>DNMS01000250.1:0-1120 GCA_003488105.1 Rhodospirillaceae bacterium | reverse complement strand
GGCCCAGCCGATGACCGGCGGCAAAGCGCCCGAGGCGCCGCCGATGACGATGTTCTGCGGCGTGCGGCGCTTCAGCCAGACCGTATAGATGAACACGTAATAGAGGATCGTGAAGGCCAGCAGCCCGGCGGAAATCAGGTTGACCCAGATCCCCATGGCGATGACCGAGGTGATCGCCAGCACCGTGCCGAACACCAGCGCGTTGCCGGGGTCCATGCGGCCGGCCGGGATCGGCCGGTTCATGGTGCGCTGCATGTGCAGGTCGATGTCGCGGTCGTACCACATGTTGATGGCGCCCGAGGCCCCGGCGCCGATGGATATGCACAGGATCGCGACGAAGGCTTCGAGCGCGCCGATGGTGCCCGGCGCCATGACCAGGCCGACCATGGCCGTGAACACCACCAGGGACATCACCCGGGGCTTCAGCAGCAGGGCATAGTCGGCCAGCCGGAACTGAGGTTCCGGGCGGGGCGCGGCCTCGACCGGTGCGCTGATATTCGGGGCGACGGTGTCGCTCACGGGCGTCCTCATGACGTTAGATCTGTGTGCGTAGCCAGGGCGCTTTATATTTTAAGTTCGCGCCGAGGGCCAGTGTCCGTTGGTCCAGGTCGGCGTAAAAGTGCCCGCCCGACAATCCAGATGAACATGACGCCGCCGGCCACGGCGATCACCGCACCGACCCCCATGCCGTATAGCCCGACCTTGGCGCCGAGCGCTTCCAGCCCGGCGATGTCGCCCGCCACCTTGCGCGGCGCGCCGTACCCGCCGGCCAGGAACAGGCCTGCCGAATGCAGTGCCTGCCCTAGGCCGTAAAGCCAGAACAGGGCGAACACGGCGCGGCCCAGCTTGGGCGCACGGTCCAAGGACGGCAGCAGGGCGCAGAACACCATCCCCATCAGGGCCAGATTCACGCCGCCGATGACGCCGTGGTAATGGGCCGGGGTGCGGGTATCGGCGCCGTCGACGAACAGACCGAGCAGCCCGCCCAGGAAAAACACGGCCATGGACAGATAAAGGGCGGATCGCGCCAGACGCGCGCGGTCGTCGGCGGGCGGCGTGCCGCCGCCGGCGAACAGGAATACGGCGGCCAGGACCAGGGGGGCCGGGCCCAACAGGTACT
>DNMS01000437.1:14344-16830 GCA_003488105.1 Rhodospirillaceae bacterium | reverse complement strand
ACCTTGAAGGCCAGCTGTTCGAGTTCTTCCAGGGTCTTGATCGCCATCGTGTTTAGTTCCCGTTCAGGCAGTTGAGGACCGCATCGGCGGTCACGGTGGATACCTTGCCCTCGCCCTCTTCCGTGCGCGGGCCGACATGGGGCGTGCAGTACAGGTTGGGCACGCCCTCGAAGATGTTGGGATGGGTCAGGGGTTCTTCGACGAACACGTCGGTGAAGCCGCCCCAAAGCTTGCCGGATTTCAACGCGTCGACCAGGGCCTGTTCGTCGACGATGCCGCCCCGCGACAGGTTCAGCAGCAGGGCGCGGTCCTTCATCTTGGCGATGGTCTGGGCGTTGAACAGGCCGCGCGTGTCGTCGGTCAACGGCACGTGGATCGAGACCGCGTCGCATTTCGGCAGCAGGTCGTCCAGGGTTTCCGCGCGCTCGACCTTACAATCTGCCCAGCGCGGATCGTCCTTGGCGACCCAGGGGTCGTAGGCGATGCGGTTCATGCCGTTGCCGCGCGCCCGCCAGGCCAGGGCCTGGCCGGTCCAGCCCATGCCGATGATGCCCAGCGTCTTGCCCTGGACCTCGCGGCCCATCAATTCGATGCGCGGCCATTTCCCGGCGACCACATCCGGCGTCGCCAGGTAGGAGCGGCGGAACATGACATAGATCGCCCCCATGGCCAGTTCGGCCACGGAATCGGAATTGGCGCCGATGGCGGGAAACACCTTCACGCCCTGGGCCTTGCAGGCCTCCATGTCGATATTGTCGAGGCCGACGCCCAGGCGGCCGACGCATTCCAGTTTGTCGGCAGCCTCCAGCACGGCGCCCCGCACCTGGGTCGCGTTGCGCACGATCAGGCCGCGCACGCCGGGCATCAGGGCCGGGATCTTATCCTGTTCGGCCACCAGGTCCGGCAGATAGGACACGTCGTAGCTTTCGGCCAGACGGGCGACCTGGGACTCTTCCATGAACTCGGTGATGAGGATGTCGGCCATGCTGTGAATACTCCGGCGGCTGTGGCGGCCGGGCGGCCGCCAATGAAAAGCCGGGAGACCTTAACGGTCCCCGAAGGACCCGCCAAGGGCGGGCGCGCGGCGGTGGATGCTGACGCGCCCCGCCCCTGGCCGGGAGGACACCGTACGTAAGGAGCCTTTAAGCGTTGGCCGCTTCAAGCGCCTTCATGAAACGGTCGCGGATCACGACCTGGTCCATGGTGATGTTGGGAACCGGGATGTTGCCCGACTCGCACTTGCAGACGATGACCGTCATCTTCTTCGACGCGATGGCGTCCTTCATGACCTGGGCCGTGTCTTCGGCCTTGCACTCGATCACGTTGTCGCAACCGCAGGCCTCGGCGACCTTGGTCAGCGAGGTCTTCTTGCCGGCATAGGTCGGCTGGTCGCCGGTCGAGCCGTAGCTGCCGTTGTCGATGATCAAGAGGATGTAGTTGTCGGCCACGTTGTTGCCGATGGTCGGCAGGGTGCCCAGGTTGGTCAGGACCGAACCGTCACCGTCGATGGCGATGATGGTCTGCTTCTGCGCGAGCGCCAGGCCGAGGCCGATGGACGACGACAGACCCATGGTGCCGAGCATGTAGAAGTTGGTCGGCTGGTCGTCCATCAGGTGGAGTTCCTGGCTGGGCAGGCCGATGTTGCAGACCACGAACTGATCGGAAATGACCGGGATCAGGCTTTTCAGAACGTCGGAGCGGATCATGGTCATTCCCCTTTCCAGAAGGTGGCGTCGGTCAGAATGGCCACCGGCTTGTTGCACATGAAGGTGTACTTGAGAATCTTGTCGAGCTCGGCCGCGTCTTCCCGCTTGTGGAAGTGGTAGGTCGGGATCAGCATCTGGTTCAACAGCGCCTTGGTGTGCAGGGCCATTTCAACCTGGCAGGCCACCGGCTCGCCGAGTTCGCCGCGGTAGCTGATCAGCATGGGCAGCGGGATGTGGTAGAACTGGATCAGCGTCGCCAGGGAGTTGAGCGTCACGCCCAGGGCCGTGTTCTGCATGATGATGGCCGACCGCTTGCCGCCCATGAAGGCGCCGGCACAGAGGCCCATGCCTTCGTCTTCCTTGTTGCACGGCACGTGCATGATGCTGGAATGGTTTTCGGCTTCTTCGATCACGCCGCCGAGCTGCTTGCACGGAACAGTGGTGATGAACTCGATGTTGTTGTTCACCATGTCCGTGACGATCTGTTTATGAATCGACAAGACTTGTCCTCCGGGTCCAGGTTCCGCGCAAAACGCTGCCCCCTGCCGCCGCCGCAGACGGATGCCTGAGACGAGGTCGGGGGGACGGCCTTGCGCCGAACGGTATGGGTTCAGGGTGCGCCCTGGGTTTCCTCAAATGCTTAACGTGCGGGCTGGGATTGACGCTCCCTTTGTTGTTCGCCCGTACCCGCAATAGTCCTTGGCTCTTGCCGCCGTCAAGCAAGTCTTATAACTCTTATAGAAGACTTTGCGTTTTTTTGACGAAAGGGCCGCATATGCT
>DNMS01000437.1:13169-14251 GCA_003488105.1 Rhodospirillaceae bacterium | reverse complement strand
GGGGGGACCGGCCCCGATCCGGCGACGGGCCGCTGTACCGGCAGGTGCGCGAGGCCCTGCTGCGCGAGATCGCCCAGGGCCGCCATCCGGTGACCGAGCCCCTGCCCTCGGAACAGAAACTGGCCGCCCGCTTCGGCGTCGCCCAGGGCACGGTGCGCCGGGCGTTGGATGAAATGGCGCGGGAAAACCTGGTGATCCGTCATCAGGGGCGCGGCACCTTCGTCCATGCCCATGGCCCGGACCGCGACCGCTTCCACTTCTTCCACCTGCTGGCGGCGGATGGTGAGCGGCGCCTGCCGACCTCGCGGGTATTGTCGATGACGCAACGCCGCGTGACGCAGACCGAGGCCCTGGCCCTCAGCCTCTCCCCCCAGGCGCGGGTGGTCGAGATCAAACGCGTGCGCGACCTGATGGCACGGCGCGCGATCCTGGAACTCATCATCCTGCCCGACGACCTGTTCCCCGGCCTGGGCGACCTCAACAAGACGCAGCTGCCCAACACGCTCTATCAGCTTTATCAGGATCGCTTCGCCGTGATCGTCCACCGCGCGGTCGAAAAGCTCACCGCCGAGGCCGCCGGCCCCGACGACGTGACCCATCTGGGCCTGGACCGGGGCGCGCCGCTTCTGCGTATCGAGCGCATCGCCCAGACCCTCGACGGCACGCCGGTGGAACTGCGCATCTCGCGCTGCGACACCACGCATCTGGCGTATTTCAGTGATCTGTTGTGAGTGCCTGGATTACGTGCGCCAATTGCTCATGGAGCCATAGGTGTTCAGACCCCGGCCGTGCTCCAGGACATGGCGCAGGCGCTTCACCGTGACGCCGTAGACCGCCCGCAGCAAGGGGTCCATGGCGGCCGCGCGATCCTCGAATTCCTGTCGCGGCAACACGCTGACCGTCGTGTCCTCCAAGGCGATCACCGATGCGGACCGTGTATGCGCGTCAATCAACGCAAGTTCGCCGACGACATCACCCTTGCCGAGCACGGCGATGGTCTTTGGCGAGCAGGTCCGCATGCCTTTGCGGATTTCAACGCGCCCGCTCAGGATCAAGTAGGCCTCGTCGCCGGAATCGCCTTC
>DNMS01000437.1:9731-13005 GCA_003488105.1 Rhodospirillaceae bacterium | reverse complement strand
CGGAATCGCCTTCGCAGATGATCTCGTCACCGGCGAAAAAGCTGCGATGGGTCTTTTTGAGGGGCACGCGGTCGGCTATTGCGAAGGCTGGCTGAGGGGACATCGTATTCTCTATTTTTACGCGTCGCGCGACGCGCGGGGACGTTTTCAATTTCAGGCCGAGGCCGCTGCGATCCGGAACAGCGCCGGACAATTCCTCTCGTACAGTGGCCCGGCGGTCGCCACAGTGACAGGTGTCACTTCGCCCGCTAGGCCAAAAGTATGGGGTGCGCCGCCATGAATCTGGCGATGATAGACGACCTGGTGTAATCAGCGCGGATGGCAATCTATCGGCTCATCCTCGGCAACAAGAACTATTCGTCCTGGTCGCTGCGCGCCTGGCTGATGCTGAAGTTCGCCGGGGCCGAATTCACGGAAACCACGGTCCTGTTCGGGCGGCCGGACATGAAGGAAAACCTGCGCCGTCTGTCGCCGACGGGGCTGGTGCCCGTTCTCGAACACGGTGATCTGATCATTCCCGACAGCATCGCCATCGCCGAATACCTGGCCGAACGGCACCCGGACGCCAACCTGTGGCCCGCCGAGGCGGCGGCCCGCGCCGTGGCGCGGTCGGTCTCGGCGCAGATGCACGCGGGCTTCGTCGCCCTGCGCGGCCAGATGCCCATGAACCTGACCCATGTCACGGACCGGGTCACGCCGTCGCCCGATACCCTGGCGGACATCGCCCGCATTCAGGACATCTGGCGGACCTGCCGCCGCGACCATGGCGCGGGCGGGACCTTCCTGTTCGGGCAGCCGACCATCGCGGACGCCATGTATGCCCCCGTGGTTTCCCGCTTCCGGACCTATGGCGTCGCGGTCGACACCGACACCCGCGCCTATATGGACGCCGTCTGGGCCCTCCCCGCCATGGCCGAGGCCGTCGCCCTCGCCGCGCAGGAAGCACGCATTCCCGAATACGAACTTTAACGTCCAAGGCCACGTTGACAGCCGCCCGCAAATCCGCCCCTATCGCGCCATGATAGGACGCATTTCCGCAACCCTTTCGGCGCCGTTCAAGGCCGCCCGCCCCCTGGGCGGACTGGCCCTGGCCGGGGCCGCGGCGTTGCTCGGGCTCGGCATCCGTTACGGCTTCATCGAACCGGAACAAATCGGCGCTGCTTGTGAGCAGGCCGGCCCCTGGTGGTGCGGGCTGCGCCGGGGCCTGATGGCCGCCCTGGGCTGGAACGCCCTCGGTCTGACGGCGCTGGTCTGCGCCCTTGTGAGCTTTCTTCCCGATCCCCGCCGCCATGCCGTGGCCGCCCATGGCGCCCTGGTCCTCGGCGGGGCCGGGCTGGTTCTCTACAACGCCACGGCGGCGTCAGCGGCGGTGGTATTGGCCATCATCGCCCTGGCCCTGCGCCGCCAGGGCCCGGCCGAGAACCCGTAGCTCGCCCATCACCGCCGGCAGACCCGGCAGGGCGAGCAGCAGACAGGTTCCGGCCCAGGCCAGGGCCTCCAGATTGCCCGGGGCGTCCACGGCAAGCGGTCCGGCGACAGCCAGCAAAAGCGCGATCCAGGCGTCTTCCGGACGGCCCGCCGTGGCGCGGTCCCGCCCGCGCCAGGCAAGCAGCGCCAGCGCCAGCCCCGGCAGGACGAAGGCCAGGGACAGGAAGTCCCGGTGACGGCCGTCGGCGGCCAGGGCCAGGGCGAGAACGCCCGCCGGCAGCAGCACCGCCCAGCGCATCAGACCCAACACCTGGTCCGGCGACAGGCGGCATCGGCGCAGGCCCGCCAGCACATCGCCCAGGGGGGCCGGCCGCAAACCCACCAGCCACGGCGGGCGAACCAGCTGCGCCGCCAGCAGCACGCCGCCCCCGGCCGCCAGCAGCAACAGATAGATGCCGCCCAGCCAGCCCTGGGTCCCAATGGCGGCGGCCTCGATCTGGGCCGCCAGCATCCACAGACAGGTTCCCGTCGCCCCGCCCGCAAGGCCAACGCCGAGCAGGGCGGCCACGCCGGGCCGCCGCACCGCCGACAACGCGACACCGAGAAACAGCAGGCAGAGCATCGCCGAAAACCCGGCGGCCAGGGGCCAGTCGGGCCATTCGCGAACCGGACCGGCCAGGGGGAACTTGGCATCGCGGCCGGCGTCAAGCACGCCCCAGAAGCCGCCCACGGTGCCCTCGGGCAGGCGCTTCCACGGCTGGTCCACGGCCTCGACCACGTTGTAGGGCACGCCGAGACTGTCCGCCTGGGCCGCGAACTCGCGCAGGAAGCGCGCCTGATTGACGCGGCTGGGCACCCCGGCCCCGCGCGTGCGTCCGGCGCTGGGCCAGCCGGTTTCGCCGATCTCGATCCGGGCATGGGGGAACACGGCCCGCGCATGGGCGACCGTCGCCCGCACCCCGTCCTGGGCCGCGCGCACGGACCGGGGCGCCGGGTCGTCCCAATAGGGCAGGACATGGATCAGCATCAGGTCCACGGCACCGGCGACGGCCGGATGGCGTTCCCAGAAATCGAACACGTCCGCATAGGCCACGGGCAGCGGGGTGCGCGCCTTCACGCTTTCGATGATCCCGGCCAGGCGCGTGCCCGACATCTCACGGCGCAGCAGAACCTCGTTGCCGACGACGATGGCGCGCACGGCCTCGGGATGCTTGGCGGCGACCCGCAATGCCGCCGCGATCTCGATCCGGTTGCGCTTGTCCTCGGTACCGATCCACACGCCCAAAAGCACCTTCATGCCCAGTTTGGCGGCGGCCGGCAGCACCTCCGCCTGCACCCCGTAGGAGGAATAGGTGCGCACGCAGCCGGTCAGTTTCGACAGGGCCGTGAGGTCGCGCTCGATCAGGCCCGGCGGCAGGGCATAGTCCGGTCCCATCAGGGGATGGCCGTCGGAAGTGGTCGGCGCATAGGACAGACAGTCGAAGCGCCCACCCGGCACATCCGCCATGTCGATCGGACGCCCCAGCCAAGCCCACAGCGCCGTCACCGCCGAGGCGACGGCGGCAAACACGCACAGGGATATCAGGAAAGGCCGCATGACCGTCACGCCGTCCGGCAGATCATGCAGGCGGAACCCCGGCCTATTCCGCGGCCTGGAGTTTTTCGTTGTAGGTTTCGAACAGGGCCATGTTGCGCGGCACATCGTAGGGACGCTCGGTCAGGCCCTGGGCTTCCCACTCGCTACGCGGTTCCTCGAAGAAATTGCCGCCGTAGACGTGCAGTGCGCCGGTCAGGCGGTCCAGCGGGTTGGTCACGGAATGGACGATGTCCTTGCCCAGCGGCGCCA
>DNMS01000437.1:8429-9563 GCA_003488105.1 Rhodospirillaceae bacterium | reverse complement strand
CCGGCGGCCTCGATCCGGGTGTGGCCGGGCTCGCCCTCGACCTTTTTCCAGAACACGTTGTCCTCGGCCCCCGTGTACAGGCCGATGACCGCCCACATATTGTGATTGTGCGGCAGCAAGGTCATGTAGGGCCCCCACACGAGATTGAGGATCGTCAGTTCGTCGGACACGTAGATCTTGTCGGGGCCGGCCTTGGTCGGCTCGCCCAGGCCGCGCAGCAGGTCGGCCGGATCGCTGCAGGCGCGCTCAACCAGTTCCTTCACCGCGATGTGGCTATCGGTCTCGCGGATGGCCTCGAGACAATCCTGGGTGAAACGGTCGCGGTCGAACATGGCGTAGGCTCCTGGGCGATTAAGGGGTGTTCTTCTGGCGGGCGATTCTCCGCCAATATTGTGTACATTTCAGCTACCATCCCGCCCCCTTCGGGGCAAGCCTGATTGACGAATTAGACCTCGCAGATGGTGCGAATCAGCCGAATTTTGATAGCGCACGATGTGCGTATTTTTAATCCTTCCCTCGGATTCCCGCCACTAAGGCGCGCGAGATATCCACATTTGCCGCCGATTGCCATTATTCGCCCTTTTTCACCTTCGCGCCGGCCGCACGCGGGATTCCGCCCTTTCCCGCGCCGAAACCCGTTCCGGCCTGTGAAGGAATGTAAAGTCCGCGCGCCCAGCCTCCGCGCTCCCGTGAACTTGCCAAGGAATGTCGCCGACATGTGAAATCAAATAGGACCGACGGCGGCGGCGACGGGCGAACCCGCCCTTTTCGCCATGCGAAAGGCGCAGCCAGCAAGGCGTTATCGGAAATTCGGCTCGACGCCATTTCAACGCCCCTTAGCCGACGGGCCGTTTTTCCTGCGGCCGTTCCAGGCCACCCGACATCGCGGAACCAGCCATGGGGCGGCCCCCTCTTCCCGCACGTCCGCCCCTTCACATCGGCGGCCGCGCAATCAGCGCGTTCTGCCGCGCCTGACGCCTGGCTCCGGCTCGACAAGCCTGCACCTGGCAAAAAGGCGCAAAACCAACATCTATCCCCAAAGTTATCCACAGCACCGCGCGCTTGACCCATATCAACGCGCCCAGGCCGCGCCGCCGCTAACCTGCCCCATCAGCGAGGTGGAGGGATACATAC
>DNMS01000437.1:0-8394 GCA_003488105.1 Rhodospirillaceae bacterium | reverse complement strand
CTAGGAGGGATACATATGTCCGACGTCATCTGGAAACTGCGCGACGACCATAAGAAACTTGCCCGTTTGATGGACCTGATCGCCCGCGAGGTGCGGGTTTTTGACGCCGGTGAGTTGCCCGACTACGACCTTGTCAGCAATATCCTCGACTACACCCAGAATTATCCGGACCTCTACCATCATCCGGTCGAAGACCTTGTTTTGGCGAAATTGCGCCTGCGCGATCCTGGCGCGGCGGCGAACGTCGGCGCACTGGATAAGGAACATGAGAAACTGGGCGCCCTGACGCGACGCTTTGCGGCCGCCCTGCATAACGTCATGCAGGATGCGGAACTGCCGCGGGACTGGTTCGTCGATGTCGTGGGCGACTATTTGAGTTTCCAACGCCGTCACATGCAGATGGAGGAAGTGGTGTTCTTCCCACCGGCCCTGCGTGCCCTGACCGACCCGGACTGGCAGGAAATCCGGGACGCCATCACCCTGCCCGGCGACCCTCTGTTCGGCGACGGCGAGAAGCAGGAGAAATACGACCGCCTACACCGGGAAATCCTGAAATGGGGGAAACCCCAGGACGTGACCGCCTTCACCCGTCCGTGACAGCCGCCCGTTAGCGCCCGCCGGCGACGTTCAGGACCGTGCCGGTGACATAGCCGGCGGCGTCGGAGCACAGCCAATAAGCGCCCTCGGCGACTTCCCGCACCTCACCGATACGCCCCATGGGGATGTCGGACTTCAGCGCCGTCTCGAAGTTCGCCGCGATGCCGCCATCCACCGCCATATCCGTCAGCACATAGCCAGGGGCGACGGCGTTGACACGGATGCCTTCCGCCGCAACCTCGCGGGCCAGGCCGTTGGTGAACACGTCGATCGCCCCCTTGAGCGCCGCATAATCGGCCCATTGCCCGGCCCCACCCTTCTTGGTCGCGGTCGAGGACAGGTTGACGATCACCCCGCCCTTCCCGCCCGTGGCGGTCGACATGCGCTTGACCGCCTCGCGGCAGAACAGCACCGGGCCGATGAAGTTGACCCGGGTGACGTCTTCCAGAATGTCCCGCGTGACCTCGACCGCGCGGCGGCGCGGCCCGGATATGCCTGCGTTGTTTATCAGCGCGTCCAGCACGATGCCCTCGCCGTCGAGCATTTCAAACAGGGCAAGGATGTCGTCCTCATTGCCGGAATCGCAGCGCATCGCCCGCGCGCCCGCTTCCTTGGCGACGGTGTGGGCTGCCGCCGCGTTGGATACGAAAGTGAACAGGACCGTCCAGCCCCGTTCGGCGAACAGCCGCACCATGGCCTCGCCGATACCGCGGCTGCCGCCGGTGATAAGGACGGTTTTTCCCATGGGGAAAGACTAGCGCATCACGAAAGGATTCGGGACTTCCGTCGCCATGGAAATCCACACGGACTTGGTCTGCAGGTATTCCTCGATGGCCGCCTGGCCGCTTTCCCGGCCCAGGCCCGACTGCTTGTAACCGCCGAACGGCGACATGTAGCTGACGGCCCGGTAGGTATTCACCCAGACCGTGCCGGCCTGCAATTCCTGCGACATGATGAAGGCGCGGCGGATGCTTTCCGTCCAGACCCCGGCGGCCAGGCCGTAGACCACGTCGTTGCCGATGGCGAGCGCCTCTTCCTCGTCCTCGAACGGGATCACCGACAGCACCGGGCCAAACACTTCTTCCTGGGCGATGCGCATCTGGTTGTTGACGCCGGTGAAGATGGTCGGCTCCACGAACCAGCCGTCGCCGCATTCGGGGCGCATCGCCTTGCCGCCGCCCAATACGGCCTCGGCGCCCTCACCCTTGGCGATCTCCATGTAGCCCAGGATCTTTTCGTACTGGGGTGGCGTGGTGACCGGGCCGACCTGGGTGTCCGGATCCATGGGATCGCCCATCTTGGCGGTCTTGGCGAGGGCCACCAGCTTGTCGACGAATTCGTTATGGATGGATTTTTGCACCAACAGGCGCGAGCCGGCGATGCAGGTCTGACCCGTGGCGGCAAAGATGCCCGAGATCACGCCCTTGACCGCGTTCTCCACGTTGCAGTCGTCGAACACGATGTTGGGCGACTTGCCGCCCAGTTCCAGCGACACCTTCTTGAACGACTGCGCCGCCGTGGAATAGACGTGCTTGCCCGTGGCCGAGCCGCCGGTGAAGGCGATCTTGGCGACGTCAGGATGGCTGATCAGCGCTTCGCCCGCCTCCTTGCCATAACCCGTGACGATGTTGACCACCCCGTCGGGGAAACCAGCCTGCTTGATCAGGTCCATGAATTCCAAGGCCGAGGCCGAGGTGAATTCCGACGGTTTGAGGACCACCGTGTTCCCGGCGGCCAGGGCCGGCGCCAGCTTCCACGCCGTCAGCATCAGCGGCGAATTCCACGGCGTGATCATGCCGATGACGCCGAGCGGTTCCTTCCGCGTGAAGTTGAAGGTATCCGGCTTGTCGATGGGGATGACGGCCCCTTCGATCTTGTCGGCCAGGCCGCCGAAGTAATAATACCACTGCGGCGCGTATTTGAGCTGCAGGCCCATTTCCGCGATCAGCTTGCCGTTGTCGCGAACTTCGGTGGCGGCCAGGCTGTCGGCGTTTTCGGCGATCAGGTCGCCCAGCTTGCGCATCAGGTGGCCGCGCTGGGTGGCGATGGTCCTGCGCCAGCCCGGCAGCGCATCTTTCGCCGCCTTGACCGCGCGATCGATGTCTTCCGCGTTGCCGCGCGGGATTTCCGCCCAGGCCTTCCCCGTGTAGGGATTTTCGGTTTCGAACCATTCGCCGGACGCCGGATCGGCCTTCTTACCGGCGATGGTCATTTGATAGCGTTTGAGGTTCCCCACGGTCGTCTCCTCCATATTGGCCATGTTGGAGACAATCCTATCAGGCAGGCAGCGGAATCCAATAGGGCCAACGCCGATCCCGCGGCCCCGCCACGGAGGCGAAACCCTAGCAGGCGATTTCGAACACCTTGGGGTCGGCGGCCATGATACGCGTCGGCGGAATTTCCATAATGACACGGAAACCGTGACCGGAACCGGACTTGATCGAGAACTCGCAGTCATGCGCCTCGGCGATCTTTTTGACGATCCAAAGGCCCAGGCCCGCACTGTCAACATAGGAATCGGAGTTTTCGTTCATCCGTACATACCGTTGCTCGGCATCGGCCAGACGATTGCCGTGCAGCCCTACCCCGTTGTCATAGACCGTCAGGTATACGGGGTTCCCCGGCCCCGTGCAGAGCACATGAATACCGACATCCGCGTTCCGGCCTGCATACTTCACCGCGTTCGTCAGCAGGTTGATGACGTAACGGCGGAACAGGGTCCGGTCAAAAACGATATCCACCGGCGGCACGTTCCCGGAAACCGTGATCATCTGTCGCCCGCCCTTCCATCCGGCAATCAATTTCCGGCAGAAGCGCAGTTCGTCCATCAGATCGAATTTCTCTTCCCGAATGGCCAGCTGGTCATCGGAATTCACACGTGAGATATCGAGAATTTGCGAAATCGTCAGGTCAAGCATCTGCGACGCTCGATTGATGTCTTCGGCGTATTCGGCGTATTTCGCATGCCCCAGAGGCCCAAAGGCCTCTGACTTCATCATTTCGGAAAATCCCATGATGCTGTTGACCGGGGTTTTCAGGTCGTGGCTCATCGCCGCAAAGAACCCATCCCGCGTGGCCAGAGCCTCGCGCAGTTCATTCGCGACCACTCTACGGCGATGGTTGTCCGCCTTCGTCCGCTCGATCAGGCCCTTGTTGATGCGGATTTGCCTAAACAGCAGGATGAAGACATAGATGACCAGCGAAACGGCGATCAGCGGCATCTCGTCCAAATCCCAGTTTTCGTGGGCCTTGGCGAATTCATGCCAACGTTCCATCGGGTCCATGTCGGCGGCAAGCAGATGGGTGAAGGTTGCGATCAAAATCCCGCCGATGACGGCCAGGATAAGATTGTTGGGGTTATTTCGCATGTGAACAGGGTTGCTCAATGTGATTGACGATATGCCCGTGAATGCGCACAGCGCGCGTTCGACAAGTCACACACAGCAACATGCATGCCAGAAAGGCCGAAAATGGCCGAAACCTGTACTTAAGGACTAGACCACCGCGGCGAGGACGTCTTCTTTCGTCGCGTACTCGCGGGTCAGGCAATAGGTCTTGGCGATGATCTTCCAGTCGCCGTCGATGCGGATGCAGGCCAAAAGGTCCGTGAAATCGCGTTTGCCGACCAGGACCTCGACCTTCACGTTGGCCGTGTCCGGCCCGGCGAAGTCGATGGAAACGATGCGCTCCTTGCGAGGATAGCCTGCGGCCTCGGGCGATCCGCGCTCAAGGATCACCTTTTCGAACTCGGCCATGGTCCAATGGATGCGCTCACCGCCCACATCGGCCGCGTTCATGCGGGCATCCGGGTGGAACGCCGTCTTGAACAGCAGACCCATGTCGCCCTTGTAGAGCCCGTCAAGATAAGCCTGGATGCAGGCCTGTACGCCCGCCAGATCGTCGCCGCTCATGGCCGCTCTCCCTAAGACAGTTAGTCGTTGGGCGATATCCTAAAGCAGGCTGTCCGGCCCCAACAGCTTTTCCCGGAACCGGTTCTTCAGATGCACGCCGTCCTTTGTCGGCAGGATGAAGGGCAGCGGCTCGGCCTTGACCTTGATGTCGACGAACACCGGCCCCTTGGTTTCCTTGATCAGCGGCAGGGCCTCCATCAATTCGGTTTCGGTCTTGACCGTGGCCGTGACCGGAAAGCCACAGGCCTTGGCGACGGCGGCCATGTCGACGGGGCCGGCGGTATGGGTCGCCTGCATACCCGTTTCACCATAGCGTTCGTTGTCGAACACGACGATGGCGAGGTTTTCCACCCCCTGGGCGGCGATGGTCGCGAATGAGCCCAGGGCCATCAGCATTTCCCCGTCGCCGGTCATCACCATGACCCGCTTGGTCGGCTGCGCGGTCGCCAGGCCCAGACCCATGGTGGCGGCCCCGCCCATGGCACCCCAGAGCGGGAATGTCAGGGGATGGTCGCCGGCATTGGTGGCGTCCCAGTTGGGGGAGCCCAGGCCGGTGACGACCAGGAAATCGTCGTCGCGGTCCTTCAGCAGGGTCTTGGCGACCTCGCGGCGGTGCAGTTCGTAATTGTCGGCGCGTTGCTTGTCCATGTTCGTTTCCCTGCCTTACTTGCCGAAGGTTTTCACGGGCATCAGCTTCTGATGCAGAAGCACCGCCGCCATGTCCGGCCAGCCATAGGCCTGTTCACCGGCCGAGCGCACGGTCTCGCCGACTTGGTCCGGGTCGTCCACTTGCGTGACCTTCACGCCCATGGCTTCCAAGACCGGCTGCGTGCCCTCACCCATGGGTTTCTGCCAGGGATTGAATTCGCGCCACTGGGCCCGCATGGTCACCAGCATCAACAGCGGGAAGCGGCAGGTATTGGCCAGCGAGATCATGTTGATGCAGTTACCCACGCCCGAGGACTGAAGCAGCATCACCGCCCGCTCGCCCCCCAGCCAAGCGCCCGCGGAAAGCGATATGCCCTCTTCCTCGGTCGTCAGCGGAATGCAGCGCATGGCGTTGTCCGCTTCGCACATCTTGAGAAGGCGGGCATGGCCCGCGTCGGGGACGTAGGCGACTTGGCGCACATCCAGATCCTTAAGGACGTCGTAGATATCCGGCGCCCAGGCGTAATTTTCTGTCATGGTTCTTGGCTGTTCCGTCCGTTGCGGGTGTGATGACTTTAGAAACGATGCCCCCTGCCCGCCAATTGAGATTATCTGGGCACGGGTTGAGATTTTATCAGCCGGACGCCTTGGCGGCCCTGATCTGCCGCGGCCGCTGGTACAGCACCCAGGCGGCGATGATCAGCACAACCGGCACGCAGGCGATCGCGGCAATGGCGTCATCCGGATACAGCAGCGCGAACAGGGACACCATCATCAGCACGCCACGCGCCGTCAAATTCTTCATTCGGTCCGTGGCGAAGCGGGCTTGAAGGGCGAAAACGATGCCCAAGGTCGGCACGAGAATGAGGCCGAGTGCGGCAAGCTGATCCACCCCGGGCTTAATCACCAGTTCCGGGCGGATGAAGACGCCCGCCATCAGGGTGAACAGGGAAACACAGAGCATCAGCGCGCGGCCCAACGTTCGCATGAACGACGCATCCGCAATCTTCGCCGTGACCGCGGCGACGACCGAAGTGGGCGGCGTCAACTCGCCCCAGACCGCCAGGAAAAAGGCGTAGAAATGGACGACCCAGGGATCGACGCCGGCCTTGATCATGGGCGGCGCGATGACCAAGGCGGTCAGGATATAGGTCGGGGCCGGCGGCAGGCCGGTACCGACCAGGGCGCCGAACAGGAAGGCAATCACCGCCATGGCGATCAGGTTGATCCCGGCGGCTTCCAGCATCAGCACGCCGACCTTGGTCGGAATGCCGGTAATGACGAACACGCCCGTCATGATGGACAAAGCCGCAAGCAGCAGAGTCAGATCCGCCGTCATGGACGAGAACGCGTCGATCATGCGCCCGATCGGGGTCAGCAACTGGCGGATCGACGGCCTGCCTTCCACCCTGAAACGACGGTAGGCATCAATACTGAACATGACCGGTGCCACCATCACGAATATGGTCAAGGCGGCGATCATGGCCGCCATATGGGTGACCGCCATCAGCCCGATCAGCCCGAACACGACCATGGCAAACACACCGATGTTGACGGCGTCACCGACCGTGAAGGTGCCACCGGGCAGCGTTACCTCGGTGTCCGCGCGGTAGTGGACCGACAGCAGATAAACCGACACGATCAGCGCGACGAAGTAGATGACGGCCGGTGCGTAGCCACGGGCGACCACATCGAAATAGCTTTCACCCAGGAAGTCAGCCATCAGAAAAGCGGAAATCCCCATGATCGGCGGCATCAACTGCCCGCCGAGGGACGACGCCGCCTCGATCGCCGCGGCCGTTGCGCGCGGCAATCCCGATTGGATCATCGCCGGAATGGTTGCCGATCCCGTCGCGGCGGCGTTGGCCGCGCCCGAACCACTGACCGTAGCGACACCGAGGGACCCAATAACCGCCGCCTGCGGCAGAGCATAGGGCGATTTCGCCGAGATCAGGCCGGCGCCCAGAAGAATTGATTCGACCCCGCCGAACGCGCGCAGAACGCTGAGGACCAGAATGAACGAGCCGATCAGGGTAAGCGCCAATTGCGGCAGCCGGGAATAGACCCCCGTCGTCATTTCCAGGCTTGAGGCCGTTACGATGCGTTCCCAACTCATGCCCGGGTGGTGAAATATGCCGCCGACATGGTTGCCGTAAACCGCATAGAGAACCAGCACGACATTGAGGACCAGGATCACGAAATACCGCTTGCGCGTATATTCCAGGATCAACAACGACATGATCCCGCCCATGATCATGTCGGTCGTGTTCCAGAACCCGGCGCGGTCGGTACGGATCGCGAAGAATTCCGAGCGAATGTAATAAAGCACGGCCAGCGCCAGGCCGATCTGAACGGCGCCGATGGCGATGTTCGTCATGGGACCAAGGCTGGGGTACAGGTCATTCGTGCGCAGCGCCTGCAGAATAAACAGGACATAGCACACGGGCACCATGGTCACAGCGAGGACCGTCGGGCCACCTTCGCCACTAATGAAGTAATTGAATAGATAAACAAAAAAGATAGTCGCCGTAATCATATAGAGGCCGTCAAGAGCGGCCGTCAGGCGCTTCGGATAAGGGGAGGCGGACATGCTGATACCTGTCGACATCACGCGGGGCGGGCGCCAAGGGCACCCGCCCCTGATTTTCGTGGTGGCCGCAAAAGCGGCGGTTACTACTTGGCGATGCGGCTATCCCACTTGGCGTCCCAGACGCCCTTTTCCTTCATCCACTTGGCCAGCCCGGGATGGACCGGAACCAGGTCGATCGAGGATTCGACACCGCGGCGCTGCATGCCCTTCATGTCCTTCAATTGGGCAAAGGCCTTGTCGAGCTTAACCAGTTCATCGACGTTCTTTTCGATGATATTCAGCATGCGATAGACGTCTGCTTCCGGAATTTCCATTCCGACATGGAAGCCATAGTAGAACGGCAAAAGCTTGGCCGAGGGGGAGCCGATGTCCCGCTTGAAAGCGGAGGCCGGGACGTCAACAACGGCGAGGCCGGCCTGCTTCAATTTGGCTTCCTCTTCCTTGGTCGGGTTCAGGACGACCCAGTTGGTGGCCAAGCCCGCTTCGGTGATCCAAGGAGCCGTGGTGGCTTCCGCATTGGTATAGATAATGAACCCGTCAAGACGTCCGGATTCCATCAACGACCCGGCGGTCGACAGATCGACTTCGATGTATTTGTGTTTGGTGCCCACGGCGGCAAGGCCGCGTTCGAGCTGCGCCCGGGTATCC
>DNMS01000438.1 GCA_003488105.1 Rhodospirillaceae bacterium | reverse complement strand
CCCACATCCAGACCACCCGTAATGCCCTTGCGCCCGCGACATTCCTGCGGACCCTGGCCACCGCCGTCTTGTTGAGTGGGGCGATTTTCATCATTCCCGGCGGCATTGCAAGGGGGGCGGAGACCGCTTGCCCCGCACCGCCGCCGGCCTTGGCCAAGTTCAAGGCGGCGGAACCGGCGGGCGCGCCCGTGACGGCGCCGCTACAGACCGCCGGGGGGACGCCTGTTACCGTGGCGGAACTGGCCCGAGGCAAAGGCGTAGTGATCAATTTCTGGGCCACTTGGTGCGCCCCCTGCATCAAGGAAATGCCGCAGTTGGACGCGTTGAAGGCCGATCTGGCCCAGGACGGCATTCCGGTCATCGCCGTCAGTCAGGACCGGGGCGGCCTGGAGGTGGTCAAACCGTTCTTCGACAAACAGGAATACAAGAATCTGGCGATCCATCTGGACCCCAAGGGCACCTTCGCCCGCGCCAACAAGGTGCGCGGCCTGCCGACGACGATCATCTATGACGCCGAAGGCCGCGAGAAGGGTCGCCTTGAAGGCATCGCCGAATGGGACACCCCGGAGATCAAGGCTTTCATCCGCGCCTGCCTGGGCGGGGCCAAAGGCGGCTGAACAGCGGTCCGGCCGCCCTGGTTTATCGCCGGCGGCGAACGCGTTAGGATGGGAACATGACAATACAAAGCCTGAAGTTCATTTGCGCGGGCGCCCTGGTACTGGGTCTGAGCGCGTGCAGCGTCACCGAATGGACCCTGCCCGGCGGCTCCGAGGATCAGCTTGTCTTCGACCGCCAGGAATGCCGATCCCTGGCGCGCCGGGAGGCCGACCGCATCCTGAAACGCCAACCCCTGCCGCAACCCGACACCGGCCCCCTGATCGGCAGCGAATACGACGCCGCCATGGCACGCTATGATCTGTCGCGCCAGACCGACCGGATGTTCGTGTCCTGCATGGAAAACCGGGGCTACCGACGAACCAGCCGCTCGTTGTTCGACTAGGAATCGGCCGGCGGTCCCGCGCGTGGTTCATGCCATCGGCGCGGACAAACAAAAACGGCGGCGCCCCGCGTTGGGCGCCGCCGTTTTCTTGTCTGCGATTCGCGCTGGCTTAGGCGGCCAGGCGATCGTTGCCGCGGCCTGTCGGCTGCGACGCCGCCGGAACGAGGTAATAAAGTTCAGCCGCGCTACGGGCGGAGGCCGGCACCCGGTCGTTGCCGGAGAAGGCCCCGGCGACGAGGGCGGTAATGTCATCGCGGCGGATGCCGATGTCACGCAGCATGCGGTCGTCGAGGGCCAGCAACTGGCGGCGCATGGCGCTGCGGCGCAGACCGATGACCAACCCCTGGATAAGGGACTGCACGCCGTTGACCAGCGGCAGGAAATAGCTGTCTTCCTGCATCAAGGCCGGCTGCTGGAAGAGATCCTGCTGGGCCGGTGCGGTCTGCTTCGGGGACCGCGCCGGAACAAGCGCCTGGACCGCCTGCTTGCAGATCCGCGCGAAAGCCTGCGCCCGCAAAATACGGGCTTGTTCGATGAGGTCCTGAACGGACAGATCAGTTTGGCTGTAGGGCGCCATGGTCGTTACTCCTGAATTGAGGTCGTGGGCGGGCCCTGAATGGACATTGCCGACGACGTGTTGAGCGGAACCTATGCCTGTCCTCTGCATGCGAAAACCGCAAATGCTGCACCGCAGCATTGCATTAAACGCATGACTGATTGTGCGAAATATCACAGCCAGCCCTCTGCCCCGCATGTCTCCGCTTGCCACCCGGGCCGGGGCTTCCTAGCTTGTCCTCATGGACGCATCATCACTCGCCAAACCCCGCCGGGGATCTTCCCGCACGGCGATCACACCACCGCCCGCTGCCGAACGCCTGACGCTGTTGCGCGCCGAACTGGCGAAACGGGGTCTCGACGGCTTCATCGTGCCGCGCGGCGACGAACACCAGGGCGAATACGTCGCCCCCCGCTCCGAACGCCTGGCCTGGCTGACCGGCTTTACCGGCTCGGCCGGGATGGCGGTGGTGCTGGCCCGCCGGGCGGCATTGTTCAGCGACGGCCGCTATACCCTACAGGCGGCGAAACAGGTCGATGAGGGTCTGTACGACCTGCGCCACATCACGCAGGAACCCGCCGTTGACTGGATCGCCGAAGCCCTGCCCAAGGGCGGCAAACTGGGGTACGATCCCTGGCTGTTGACGCCGACCCAGGTCCCCCGGTTCCGCGAGGCCTGCCAGCAGGCCGGCGGCGAGTTGGTGCCCGTGGACGGCAACCCCATCGACGCCGTCTGGGCCGATCAGCCCGCGCGCCCCGCCGCCCCTGTACGCGCCCATCCCCTGAAGTACGCGGGGCTGGGGTCGGCGGATAAGCGGCGAACCCTCGCCGCAATGCTGAAGTCCCAGGGCCAGGGTGCCCAAATCCTATCCGCCCCCGATTCCATCGCCTGGCTGTTGAACGTGCGGGGGACCGACGTGCCGCGCACGCCGCTCGCCCTCAGCTTCGCCGTGATTCATAAAGACGCCACCGTCGACTGGTTCATCGATCCGGCTAAAATCCCAGCGGCCATGGCCCGCCACCTCGGCAAGGACGTGCGGATCAAGGCGCCGGACGCCCTTGGCCCCCTGCTCGACCGACTGGCCGCGAAACACGCGAAAGTCCGCATCGATCCCATGGCCGACCCGATGTGGATCGCCGCCCGCCTGGCCGACGGTGGTGCCGTGATCGAGCGCGGTCCGGACCTGTGCATCCTGCCCAAGGCCTGCAAGAACGACACAGAGATCGCGGGCATGCGCGCCGCCCATCTCCGTGATGGTGCTGCGGTGGTGAAATTCCTCGCCTGGCTGTCGACGGAAGCGCCCCGGGGCGGGATCAGCGAGCTCGACGCCTCGGACCAGCTCTATGCCTTCCGCAAGGAAAACGACCTGATCCGCGACCTCAGCTTCGATACCATTTCCGGCAGCGGCCCCAACGGCGCCATCGTGCATTACAAGGCGACCCCGGCATCCGATCGGCGGCTGCGCCCGGGCGACGTCTATCTGGTCGATTCCGGGGCCCAATACCTGGACGGCACCACGGACATCACGCGCACCGTCGCCATCGGCCCGAAAGCCCCGCCCCGCGAGGCCCGCACGCGCTTCACCCTGGTGCTCAAGGGCCATATCGCCCTGGCCCGGGCGCGTTTTCCCAAGGGCACCACGGGCTCGCAATTGGACCCCTTGGCCCGCCAGTTCCTCTGGGCCGAGGGCCTGGACTTCGACCACGGCACGGGCCACGGCGTCGGCAGCTACCTCAGCGTCCACGAAGGGCCGCAGCGCATTTCCAAGGCCCCCAGCACCGTCGCGCTGGAGCCGGGCATGGTGATCTCGAACGAGCCTGGATATTACAAGACCGGGGCCTACGGCATCCGCATCGAAAACCTTGTCCTGGTCACCACCGCCACCGCACCCCGGGGGGCGGAACGCGATGTCCTGTCGTTCGAGACCCTGACCCTGGCCCCCATCGACCGCAATCTGATCGAGGTGACGCTGCTGAACACGGCGGAACGGGCCTGGCTGGATGCCTATCACGCAAGGGTCCGCAAGGCCCTGTCACCCCTGGTCAACACCAAGACGCGGGCCTGGCTGAAACAGGCGACGGCGCCACTCGCCGGCTAGTCACTTGCGATACAGATAAACCGCCGAGCGGTGCAGGTCGTCGACCCGCGCTTCCTTCACCGGCGTCCAACCCGGCAGGGCGAAGGCGTTGGACAGCACCCAAGCGCCCGGCTTCAGACCATCCTCCAGCCGGCTGGCCAGCTTGGCCATGGCCGGCGGGCAGAGGAAGCAGACCGCGAGATCGGCATCCGAAAAATCGGTCTTCATGACATCGCCAAAACGGACCTCCAGGTTGGCCGGACCGAACAGGGCGCAGCGCAGTCGGCAGACCGCCCAAGGCAGGGGCGAGGCTTCGGTGGCGATGACCCGGGCAGCCGGAAAGCGTCGGGCAAGGGCCGCCGCCAGACCGCCCCATCCGGCCCCCAATTCGTGAATACAGCGCGGCTCAAGACCCTCAATCACGGTGAACATGCAGGCCCGGACCGCGGGGGATGTCGGCATGGGCGGAACGCCGGTCCGGATGGTCCCGGCAAGAACCAGGACAATGGCTGCGAGCACCAGGGAAAGGGCTAAAAATTCCATCGACAGGGCCCCTTTTCGCCGTCACATTACCGGCCCATATTAGGATCATCTTCGGAATTCAGCCGGATTTCCGAGGCAAGAGAAGAAAACATGTTCTTTTTTAATACAGCGAAGAAAATGAGCCAATTGGGCAAGCCGGTTGATCCCAACTGGGTGCGCAATGAAAAGGGCAAGTTTTTCCGCTTCATCAATCTCGACCCCCAGGAACAGAACCTGGAGGGACAGACCGCCGTGTTCATCATCTGGCACGGTGGCGTGCGGCCTGCCTGGGTCTATGTCGGCACCTCACGCAACCTGGCCCGCGACCTGCAGGAATGCAAGGCGAACGAAGACATCTTGTATTTCGAACGGTTCGGCGGCCTGTTCGTCAGCTGGTGTTACATCCGCAAGGAATTTCAGGCCGGCGCCGCGCGCTACCTGACCCAGATCGCCAAGCCGCAGGTCGACAACCCGCTGGCGCCGTCGGCTGCCGTCGATGCCATCCCCGTCATGCTGCCGGGCGCCAAACCGACCGTTTGATCCCCCTTCAACCCAATCCCGCCGCGTCTTTTCCAACAATTCCATTGACGCGGCGAACCAGAACGAAAATTCTGATTACATGGCCCGTACCCGCGAATTCGACCCCGACGACGCCCTCGACAAGGCCATGCGCCTGTTCTGGGAACGCGGGTTTCAGCATACCTCCATGGAGGACCTGGTTCGCCACACAGGCGTCAGCCGCTATGGGCTGTACGGGACCTTCGGCAACAAGGACGCGATCTATCATCAGGCGCTGATGCGCTATATCCAGATCAAGAAGGACGAAATGCGCCGGGCCCTGCGCACGCCGGGCGCCGGACGGCAGGCGCTTGAGGCCTATTTCCGCGATATCGACGCCTTCGTATCCTCGGACGAAGGCCGCAAGGGCTGCATGGTCTACAACACCGCGGCGGAACTGGCCCCCCATCATCCGGAATTGGCCGAGTACCTGCGGGGACTTCAGGTCGAAGTGCGCGATTTGTTCGAACAGGTCATCCGCAACGGTCAGCAGGCCGGCGACATC
>DNMS01000093.1:3668-6328 GCA_003488105.1 Rhodospirillaceae bacterium | reverse complement strand
CGCGCTGTCCTTTCGCCGTCACCATCAGCACGGGAAGGGTTTTGGTCCGGGCATCCGCCCGTAACCGCCGCAGAACCTCGTAACCGTCCAGTTCCGGCAGCATGACATCGAGAATAAGAATATCCGGCGTGTCGGATTGCGCGACTTCAAGGGCTTGGCGCCCATTGGTTGTGGTCGCCACTTCGAACCCGGACCGTTCCAAGATGAAAGTCAGTGATTCGACGATGTTCGGCTCGTCTTCGGCAAGCAGCACACGTTTCGCCATGTTTCGACGAAATCTCCCAGATTTCTGTTGTTGTTATGTCTCCCGGTGGAGGATTAGACCCCAGATGACACGGGTCTGCAATGCCCATGCGGAAATTCACATGTTACTGAGTCAGGGGAGCATCGACCCGATGTGGGCAGGATTGCCGCGAACATAATCGGCAGCCTGGCCCGACTTCCTCGACAACGGATGCCGTGTCCGGTGCATAGATCGTCATTCCGGCATCAACTTCAGTCGTGACCAGCATGTCGGTTACGTAATGCCGTGGTCGACCGAAACCGGTCATTCCGGTGTTTCGCGCCCGGGCGATAAAAACAAAGCGGTCGCCGGAAGGGAAAAGCGCGCGCTGTCTGATCACCGCCTCCGGAGATTGCTGGGCCCGGAACAATACCCACAACGGGCAGGCGGCGGCGTACCGGGGAATGATGAGTTTCTCAAACCCGAGTTTTTCGATGATCATTCCCGATGCGTTGGCCTGCAGGTATCCGAAGCGGGGAAAGCCGTCGCCTCTGGGGATCGAGATCAACCGATGACAAATGGTATCGACCTCGGTCGAGTAGGCTTCCGCCAACGCTTCGATGTCATAGCGGAGATTTTTGGCTTCTTGTGTGAACGCGGCCATCGGCATCAGGATGGCGCCGGCCGCATAATCGGTAAGCAACTGGCGGGCGCGGTCGGCGGCTGCGGTTGTTTCAATTTGGTTGCTGTCGGCGATGATCCGTTGAATGGGGCCTTTCAAATGTTCGTCCACCAATGCCCGTGCCTTGACCCTTCGGGGCAGGGGGCGCAGGTCGGTCAGCATATGTGATATCTCGCCGGCAATGGTTTCGATGACATCGAAACGGCCCCCATGCTCGTCAAACAGGGCCTCAACCTCGTCTGCCGGGGTGAGAAACTTTTCCGCGTGTACCGATTTGTCCAAGTATGTGGCCAGCGTTTCGCCGTTGTCTGAAAGCACACGAATTTCTTCATGGATGATCTCGATGAACCTGTCGCGGCGTTCCGGGGGCAGGTCGGAATAATCGACGAGAATATCTGCGACCGAGCGAATGGCCGTCATGCGGTTCAGCATCTTGTGGATCTCCGCGCCGAGATAAGGATCATTCGACAGTCGATCAGAGAGGACTTGTGCGCGAACCGTCGCCTCGTGCTCGGACTGGGCCAGGGTTGCCATGGCCCGGGCCCAGCCAGGGAATCTTCCGATGAATTCACTGGTGCGCTCTCTCTCGACATTCGCGTCCTTCAGGCTAGGCAGATGGGCGATCTCTGAAAGGGTGGCGTTCAATCGCTCTTCAGCCATGCTGCCCAGATCGTCGGGGGACAGGTTGAGGGCGCTGGCGATTTTGCGCAGCAGGGCGCCGGCGATGGGCCGTTTATTCCATTCGATCAGGTTCAGGTAGCTGGGGGAAATGCCGACTTCGCGGGCAAGTGCGGCCTGTGTGATGCCCACTTCCCGGCGGTATTGCTGAATTCGCGTGCCCAGGATTGCGTTGACCATTCGACCGCCTCGTATCTGTCGCGCGCCGGAGGGCGCTCCGTGTCAATGATTTACAGATTAAATATTCTAAGATGAAATTATTTACCAAATTATCTATATAAATCAATTAAATATTGATTCATTTACAAGCCTCCCGTCATGTTCGTCCGCGATGGATCAATTCATCGTGGGTTAAGGCTTCGCAAATAGCCGCAGATATCGATCTGGCCCGCCGACAACAATTCAAATTGGGAGACTCCAAACATGAGTGAGTTCAAGATTACGCGCCGTGGGCTGCTGCAAAGCACCGCCGCGGCCGGTGCCGTTCTGGCGGCCCCGACCATTTTCTCTTCAAAGGCGTTTGCCGCCGGGTATCTGAATGAACCCAAGGGCAAGACCGTCACGTTCGGCTTCAACGTGCCGCAGACGGGGGCCTACGCCGACGAAGGCGCGGATGAACTGCGCGCTTATCAGCTGGCCGTCGAGCATATCAACGGCGAAGGCGACGGCGGTATGCTGAATACCTTCTCGTCCAAGGCGCTCAAGGGTAACGGCGTCAACGGCAAGAAGGTCGTGTTCGTCACCGGCGACACGCAGACCAAGTCCGATGCCGCCCGCGCCAGCGCCAAGCGCATGATCGAAAAAGACGGCGCCATCATGATCACCGGCGGTTCGTCCTCCGGTGTCGCGATCGCCGTCCAGGGTCTGTGCCAGGACGCCGGCGTCATCTTCATGGCCGGCCTGACCCACTCCAACGACACCACCGGCAAGGACAAGCGTGCCAACGGTTTCCGTCACTTCTTCAACACGGAAATGACCGGCTCCGCCCTGGCGCCGGTGCTGAAGAAGAACTTCGGCGCCGACCGCACGGCCTATCACCTGACCGCCGATTACACCTGGGGTTGGTCGCAGGAAGGC
>DNMS01000093.1:330-3434 GCA_003488105.1 Rhodospirillaceae bacterium | reverse complement strand
GATCAAGAAGTACACCGAACAACTCGGCTGGAACACGGCCGCTGCCGTTCGCACGCCGCTCGGCGCCGGTGACTTCTCGCAGTACATCACGCCGGTGCTCAATTCGGGCGCCGACGTTCTGGTGCTCAACCACTATGGCCGCGACATGGTCAACTCGCTGACCCAGGCGGTGCAGTTCGGTCTGCGCGACAAGCAGGTCAACGGCAAGGACTTTGCCATCGTCGTGCCGCTCTACAGCCGTCTGATGGCCCAGGGTGCGGGCGAAAACGTCAAAGGCATCTTCGGCTCGACCAACTGGCATTGGTCCCTGCAGGACGAAGGCTCGCAGGCGTTCGTCAAATCATTCGGCAAGAAGTATGGCTTCCCGCCGTCGCAGGCGGCGCATACCACCTACTGCCAGGCGATCCTCTATGCGGATGCCTGCCAGCGCGCCGGCACCTTCCGTCCGTCCGGCGTCGGCAAGGCCCTCGAAGGCTTCAAGTTCGACGGCCTGGGCAATGGCCCGACGGAATACCGGGCCGAGGATCATCAGTGCTTCAAGGACGTCTTGGTCGTGAAGGGTAAAGAAAACCCGACGTCCAAGTTCGACGTTCTCGAAGTCGTCGAAGTCACGCCCCGCGCGCAGGTCGAGTACCCGGCCAGCCTGCTGGGTGGTGAACTGGGACCGTACAACGACGGTAAGTAATCAGTCCTCCCGACTGGCTCAACGGTCGCTCCCGGGGGGAATTCCCCGGGGGCGGCCAACTATTTCCGTAGGGGTGACGATTCATGGATGCAATTCTTCTCCAGATTTTAAACGGTCTCGATAAGGGCGGGGCCTATGCCCTGATCGCGCTTGGCTTGACCATTATCTTTGGCACGCTCGGCGTGGTGAACTTCGCGCACGGTGCCTTGTTCATGCTGGGTGCTTTCTGCGCGGTGGCGGTCAAGGCCGTTCTGAACATTCAGATGGTGACGATCGATCCGACCAAAATGACGCCATGGGGCGCGCCGATGGAAATCAGGCAGCCTTATGTTGAAGTCTGGTTCGGCGATTTCGGCACGACGCTTCTCGATTTCTCGGTGCCCGTTTCCATTCTTCTCGCGATTCCCATCATGCTGATCATCGGGATCGCCATGGAGCGCGGCCTGATCCGGTATTTCTATAAGCGCCCCCATGCGGAACAGATCCTGGTGACTTTCGGCCTCGCCATCGTGCTGCAGGAGATCGTCAAAAGCTATTTCGGCGCCAATCCCATTCCGCAGCCGGCCCCCGATATGGCCAACGGCATGATCGACTTCGGCATCCTGGTCGGCTTCGATGCGGGCAACGTGGTCTACCCGGCCTGGCGCTTCATCTATTTCATGTTTTCCACCGCGGTCATCGCCGCCGTGTTCGCGTTTCTGCAGTTCACCACGTTCGGCATGGTGGTGCGGGCCGGGATGGCGGACCGGGAAACCGTGGGGCTTCTGGGGATCGACATCGATCGCCGGTTCACCATCGTGTTCGGCATGGCGGCGGTCGTCGCCGGCCTAGCGGGCACCATGTACACGCCGATCCTGAGCCCCGATTACCACATGGGTATGGACTTCCTGGTCCTCAGCTTCGTGGTCGTGGTCGTTGGCGGCATGGGGTCGCTGGGCGGCGCCGTGTCCGCTGGGTTCCTGCTCGGCATTCTGCAAAGTTTCGCCTCCATGAACGAGGTCAAGGCGATCCTGCCCGGCATCGACCAGATCATCATCTATCTGATCGCGGTCGTCGTCCTTCTGGTTCGCCCGCGCGGCCTGATGGGCCGGCGCGGCGTGATGGAGCAATAAAAAATGTTTGCCAATTCAATCAGCAAAAAAGACCTACTGCTGCTTGCCGTCTTCACGGCGGCGGTGCTGGCAGGGCCCATCATTCTGAAACCGATCGGCGCCGGTTATCCGGACCTTCTGCAAAAATTTGCGATCTACGGGATCTTCGCCCTCGGGTTCAACATCCTGTTTGGGCTGACCGGTTACCTGTCGTTCGGCCATGCCGCCTTCCTCGGCGTGGGCTCCTACACGGCGGTCTGGACCTTCAAATTATTGAGCATGAACCCGGTGCCGGCGATCATCTTCGCGACGCTGATGGGGGGCCTGTTCTCGGCGTTGATCGGGTTTATTTCACTGCGCCGTTCGGGCATCTACTTTTCCATCCTCACGCTGGCCTTTGCGCAGATGTGCTACAACCTCGCCTATTCGGTTCTGACCCCGATCACCAACGGTGAGACGGGCCTTCAACTGGCCCAGTCCGACCCCCGCGCCCTCGACGTCGCCTTCGGGCGGGATTACGGCGCCGTGTTGCCGTCGTCGGATCTGTTCGGCATCCAAATGACGGGCTATCCGGGCTTCTATTTCTGTGCCGTCATGCTCATCATCTGCTTCTTCATCTCCATGCGCATCTACCGCTCGCCTTTCGGGATGATGCTGCGCGCGGTGAAATCGAACCAGAATCGCCTGAACTTCACCGGTGTCCACACGCGGCCCTATGCGCTTACGGCCTTCGTCATTTCGGGCATGTATGCCGGGTTGGCGGGGGGCTTGCTGGCGGTCACCGACCCGTTGGCCGGGGCGGAACGCATGCAATGGACCGCCTCGGGCGAGGTCGTGCTGATGACCATCCTGGGCGGCGCCGGCACGCTGCTTGGGCCGGTGATCGGCGCCGGCGCGATCAAGTATTTCGAAAACATCTTCTCGGCCTTCAACGAAGGCATCCTGATGAAGATCTTCAGCTTCCTGCCCGAGGTGCTGCAGCACATCGCCGTATCCGTCAGCTCCATGTTCGTGGGCGAGGGGTGGCACCTGACGCTGGGTGCCCTGTTCATGGTTATCGTTATCTTCCTGCCGGGCGGCCTGATGGAAGGCGTCAGCCGTATCGGCAACCTGATCCGGCGACAACCGCCGGACAACGGGGCCGGCGGCATGCGGCAACCGGCACCGGCGGAATAGGGAGGATCAGGACATGAGCGCTCTATCCGTCAAGAACGTCAACAAACGGTTCGGCGGCCTGAAGGCCCTGGACAACGTCAACCTGGAGATCGAGGCCAGCACGGTCCATGCCATCATCGGCCCCAACGGAGCGGGCAAATCGACCTTGCTGA
>DNMS01000093.1:0-140 GCA_003488105.1 Rhodospirillaceae bacterium | reverse complement strand
TGCTGAACTGCTTCATCGGCCGGCTTGAACCCGATTCCGGAACCGTCACCTTCGACGGCCGGTCGTTGCTCGGCATGGCGCCACACGAGATCAACCAGGCGGGCGTCAGCCGGGTTTTTCAGACGCCGGAAATCTTCGGC
>DNMS01000261.1 GCA_003488105.1 Rhodospirillaceae bacterium | reverse complement strand
CCGACGGCGCCCAGGCCGCCCATGGCGACCCGCAGGGGGGTATTCTTGGTATTTTGCAATGATGTATCCTCCGCTCCCTTCCATCTCACAGGGGCGGCCCAAAATCAATCTTGGTCACAAGGGATGGCGGGATCAGCCGGCGGCCTTGGTGCGGACCGACGCCCGTTGGGCCAGAAGGTCCTGCGATTGGGCTTCCAGGCGGTCCAGTTCGGCCAGGGTCTCGGCGATGTCTTCCTGCTGGATACGCAGCTGTTCGCGCCGCAACTGAAGCTTGTCGATGAACAGCTTGAGTTGCGACACCTCGCTGGGGTCGACGTCGTAAAGGTCGATCATTTCGCGAATCTCGTCGAGCGAAAAGCCCAGCCGCTTACCGCGCATGATCAGACGCAGGCGCACATGGTCGCGGGAACCGTAGACGCGGCGCTGACCGTCGCGCGCCGGGGTCAACAGGCCCTTGTCCTCGTAGAACCGGATCGCGCGGGTGGTGATCCCGAACTCGCGGGCCAGTTCGGCGATGCCGAAGGTCGATTGTGTCTGGTCCAATGCCATGGCCGGACTGTAGCTAACGTTTACGTTAACGTAAAGTTCGCCGTAACGCCGCAAGCCGCCCTCCCCCGCCCCGGCCGGCGCAGCCCCTAGAGCAGGAACAGCGCCGCCAGACCCAGAAAGGCGAAGAAACCGACCACGTCCGTGACCGTGGTCAGGAACACCGACGATGCAATGGCCGGATCGATCCCGAAACGGTCGAGAACGAGTGGAATCGCGGCCCCGGCCAGGCCCGCGACGACCATGTTGATGATCATGGCCAGGCCGATGATCAGGCCGATCTGCGGTTGTCCGAACCAGAACCAGGCGATGGCGCCCGTGATGACGGCGAACAGCACGCCGTTGATGGTGCCGACCAGCACTTCCTTGCCGATCACCCGATACGCATTCGTCGCGGTCAGTTCGCGCATGGCCATGGCGCGCACGGCCACGGTCAGGGTCTGCGTGCCGGCGTTGCCGCCCATGGAGGCGACGATGGGCATGAGAATGGCCAGGGCCACGATCTGCTCCAGCGTCGTCGCGAACAGGCCGATCACCAGAGACGCCAGGATCGCCGTGAACAGATTGACCAGCAGCCAGCGGAACCGCGCCTTGGTGGTGTCGATGGCGGCGTCGTACAAATCGTCCTCGCCGACCCCGGCCAGCGCCAGCATGTCTTCCTCGTGTTCCTCGTGAATGACGTCGACGACGTCATCGATGGTGATGGCGCCGACCAGGCGCTGGGCCTCGTCGACCACCGGCGCGGATACCAGGTCGCGCTGGCGGAACAGAAAGGCGACGTCTTCCTGGTCCATGTTGACGGAAATCAGCTTGAGCTCCGTCTCCATGATGTCCGAGACCTTCACGGGCCGTTTGGAGCGCAGCAGGTGGCTCAGGTGGATCGAGCCGACGGGTTTGTGCGTCGGGTCGACGACGAAGATGTCGTAGAACGAATCCGGCAGGATGTCGTCGTCGCCTTCGGCCGCTTGGCGCATGAAATCAATGGTCTGGCCCACGGTCCAATGGGTCGGCACCGTGACGATTTCCCGCTGCATCAGGCGGCCGGCGGATTCCTCAGGGTAGGACAGGCTTTGTTCGATCAGCCGCCGGTCCGGCGCCGGCATGGCGTCCAGCACCTTCTGCTGCTCGGGGCCCTCCATCTGGTGGACGATTTCGACCGCGTCGTCGGAATTCAGTTCCTGGACGTGGGCGGCGATCTGCTCCGGGGCCATGGCCTCGAAGATTTCCTCGCGCACCGACTCGTCCAGTTCGGCCAGCACGTCGGGCGCCATCTCCGGGCCGATCTCGGTGATCAGCTGTTCGCGGCGGTCCGCACTCAGGCGTTCGACGATGTCGGCGACGTCGGCGTAATGCAGGCCGTCGACCAGTTCCTTGAGACCCGCGGTATCGCCCGTGTCCAGCGCCGTGATGACCGCCGCGTCGACATCGTCATGGGCGGGCTCAAGGCTTTCCTCCGGCTTGGCGGCGGGATCCACCTCAAGCGTGTCGTCCGGGCGCTCGCTCATGGCACGGGTCTCCGATCCAGGGTTCAAGGCTGCCGCAGATGGCGTGTGATTGCGGGCCGTCCGCACAGGGCCCGCGTGGAACCGACAATAGCCCGAATAGGTTACAATTTCGCCCGGAAAAGCAAAAAACCCGGGCCAAGGCCCGGGTTTTTTCATGCAAATACAAGGTTTGGTGCGGTCGAGAAGACTCGAACTTCCACGGGATCTCTCCCACAGCGACCTCAACGCTGCGCGTCTACCAATTCCGCCACGACCGCATTTTTCCTTGCCGCAAGCACGTCACCTGCGAAATACATGGCGGCAGATAGCAAATCGGCGCACCCATATCAAGCGGAAGCGCGACCACGGCGGAGCAAATAGGAAATTGATGACGGACCCAGGCGTCGAATGGCGGATATCGGACACGCCCGTGGCCTATGACACGGCCGTGGCCGTGATGGAGGATCGCGTGGCCGCGATCCGCGCCGGCACCGCGCCGGAAATGGTCTGGCTGCTGGAGCATCCACCGCTCTACACCGCCGGGACCAGCGCCGATCCGGCGGAGCTGACGGACCCGGACCGCTTTCCCGTCCACAAGACCGGGCGCGGCGGGCGCTACACCTACCACGGCCCCGGACAGCGGGTCGGCTATGTGATGCTCGACCTGAAGCGGCGCGGCGAGGATGTGCGCGCCTTCGTCTGCGACCTGGAAAATTGGATCATCCAGGCCCTCGCCCGCTTCAACGTCATCGGCGAACGGCGCGACGGCCGGGTCGGCATCTGGGTTTCCCGGGGGGCGCCGGGATCGAAGCTGTACCGCGAAGACAAGATTGCCGCCATCGGCGTGCGCCTGCGCAAATGGGTGACCTTCCACGGGGTGTCGCTGAACATCGAGCCGGACCTGTCCCATTTCGACGGCATCGTGCCTTGCGGGATCGCGGAACACGGCGTGACGTCCCTGGTCGATCTCGGCATCACCGCATCGACGCCCGAGGTCGACGTGGTCCTGCGCCAGACCTTCGAAGATGTATTCGGCAATCCTCAAGGCTAAGGGGCGGAATTTGCAGGACATCCCTGATAGAGCCGCC
The DNA here is from genome assembly GCA_003488105.1 of Rhodospirillaceae bacterium. The sequence goes on along the minus strand of DNMS01000261.1, from coordinate 447 downwards.
GTCGAGGCGGCCGGGCTCGACCTTCTCGACCGCCACATGGCGGCGCTGAACGCCTACGACGCCCAGGCCATGGCGGCCCTGATGCACTTTCCCCACCCACGCCTGGCCGAAGGCAAGGTCACCATCTATGACGGCCCCGACAGCAATCCCATGGACCTGTTCGACCGCCTGAAGGCCCAGGACAACTGGCACCACAGCGAATGGAACGAACGCGAACTGATCCAGTTCAACGCCGACAAGGCCCATTGGCGGCTGGTCTACACCCGCTTCCGCGCCGACGGCAGCGTCATCGGCATCTACGATTCCCTCTACATCCTGACCCGCCTGAACGGCCGCTGGGGCATTCAGGCGCGGTCCAGCTTCGGGCCCTGACGGCGCCGCCTACTCGAATTCCATCTGCACGAACACACGCCCGGCGTTGCGGGTCGCCAGTTGCTTGAAGGTGTC